>CAIMHT010000035.1 GCA_903840935.1 uncultured Chlorobiaceae bacterium | reverse complement strand
GAATTGATGGTCGAAGTAACCCCGTCAATCAGTTGTCCGGTTGCATTGCTGACTGAGCTGATCATTCCCTGGACCGATTCGGAGTTGATGGTCGATGAAACCCCGTCAATCAGTTGTCCGGTTGCATTGCTGACTGAGCTGATCATTCCCTGGACCGATTCGGAGTTGATGGTCGATGAAACCCCGTCAATCAGTTGTCCGGTTGCATTGCTGACCGAACTGATCATTCCCTGTACCGATTCAATGGTTGAATCAATCAAGGAGCCCACACTTCCAATAAGGTGGGCGATATCGCCATTGCCTACAGTGACGTCCTGATCTTGCTGGGCGGTCGGTATGAGCGAACCTGCTGGTTTTTTGATCTCTTCTGTTGCCATAATTATTAGGTGGATTAAGGGTAAGTAATAATAAATAATTTCCGGAATATAGGGACTTATGACAAATGCTTTTGCTAAAAATCCGTCAATTCGTTGTTTTATAATGATTTGCGGCGGTCTTTATGATGAAGGGAAACGGCCGCAACGTTACAGTGACTTTGTAAATAAAAAAGATACCCTTACCTCACAACAGAATTATTCCTAAAATCCAATATAAGTAAAGAAAGCGGGAAAGTAGTTTTTTTGATGTATGAAATGTTTGGCTCATTCCTCCATTGTCAGCTCACCACCAAATATCGTAATTCGATTTTTTCCATCCCTCTTTGATTTGTACATGGCATAATCGGCATGCCTCATCAATGTCAGCTCATCCCGGCCATGATCAGGGAAAACAGCGATACCGATACTGCATGAAATAACGATGGCATGACCTTCAATATCGAAGATTTTATTCATGGTATGCTGAATTTTTTCTGCAATGGCAACAGCATTCGATATTGCTGCAATTTGCGGCAGTAAAACAACAAACTCATCGCCACCAATGCGGGCGATAGAGTCCCCGCTTCTCTGCAAGGTTTTGAGCGTGCGTGTTGCCACCTGCTGAAGCAACACATCACCGATCCCATGACCAAGCGTATCGTTAACAACTTTGAATCTGTCCAGATCAAAGATCATCAACGCAGCCATTGTTTTGTGTCGTTGGCTTTGGGCAAGAGCCTGGCTTATTCGGTCAGACAGAAGACGCCGATTTGGAAGACCAGTCAAAGAATCATGCATGGCCATATTTTCAATAATATAATTCTGAGTATGAAGTATTTTCTGTTCATCCTCGGCAATCTTTTTTGCGACAATATCCCAGGTAAGATCTGCCATGATACCCACCCATTTGACATCATCCGCATCATAATCTATGAGCTTATTGCCAACCTCGAGAATCGCCACAACCTTTTCATCACGCAAGACCGGAACAGCCATCTTACGCATCACTTCGGAATGTCTATCCGGAATCCCTTTGTGATGCTTGATGGCAGCATAATCATTATGGATAACGGCTCTCTTTTCCCGCACGGCATCAGCCCATATTCCGGCTGTTTCAATGCTATAGTAATGATAATTGGCAACAGGCGTTTTCATCTTCTTCATGGTATTGGTTGAACATACCTTGAGGGAGATTGTTGTCTGATCTTCCGCAACAAAGTGAAGGAAGCCAATTGAGCTTTCCGTCAATCGTTCAGCTTCATCAACGGTTGTCTGCAGCAGTTCCTCTATCGAATGGGTTGCGGCCATCAGGATTAAAGAAAGGTGGAAAGCAGTAATCATTTCATAGTGTTTTCGCTCGGTCACGTCATGAATAATCGAATAGAGACAATCCTTGCCGTCAATCTTGATATTGTTGCTGAATACCTCCACATTACAAACAGAACCATCTGCCTTCCGGTGCCGGAATAAAAAGTAACTTTTCTCTTCAGATCTGGTTTGTTGCATGGCGGCCTTGACCTGTTCAGGGGAGAGTGTATTGATATCCTGTATGTGCATCCGGCAAAGTGTTTCGATTGACCAACCGTAAAACGTTGCTGCTGCCGGATTGGCATCAATAATCCTGCCATCATCAAAATCAATGATCAGCATCATCGTATGATGGTTCTGAAAGAGTTGCCGGTAACGTTTTTCGCTTTGCAGCAGATTTTCCTCAGCCAATCGGTGTGCCTCACGGTCACGCAAGACCGTAATTCCATAAGCCAAATTTTCAGAAAGTGTTGTGAGCAACTCACTCTCTATGGAATCAAAGGCGTCTGGATAGGTGGAATAAACGGTTATGGCGCCAAACACCTTGTTGCCAGCTTTCAGCGGTAAGCCCAGAATGGAATTATAACCTCTCTGTATGGCATCCTTACGCCATGGCTCAAATTGCGGATTGGTCAATACATCGTGCACTAATGCTGGTTTGCCAGTCCGGATTGCTGTTCCCGTAGGGCCGCGTCCACGATCAACATCAGCCCAGGAGACCATCACCTTTTCCAGGTATCCCTCATCAAAACCTGACTGGGCAACAAGGCGGACGCTTTTTGCCTTGTCCTGTTCTTTATAACCTACCCATGTCATCCGGTAACCACTATTCTCCACGATCGTATCACAAACAGCATGCAATAATTCTATTTCATTTTGGGCATGAAGAATGCTCTCATTACATTTGCCTAACGCAAGGAGTGTTCGATTCAACCGTTGAAGCTCGGCCTCCGACTTATTGCGATCGCTGATGTCGCTTCCCAGACCAATGAGAAATGGCTTATGGTCAATGATTATCCTTTTTCCCCTCAACAGATACCACAGGAATTCAGGACCACCTCGCCGAAAAACTCTTACTTCAACCCAATCATCAACACCGTTGCTGATGATCTTCCTGATTTTTTCTTTAACCAGCAACCGGTCATCCGGATGAATACTTTCCAGTGCGCTGGTCGTCATCATCTCTTTTTCGGATTTTAACAGGACTGAATCGCGCAGATAGTCGTTCCACATCACAAACTGTCCGTTGGCATCCAGCAAATAGAATAAACCGGGAATAGCATCGATGATCTCTTTGACGAAATCATGATCATTTTCGGCATTACTCTTATTCCCTGGTGGGGCTGAGGCTGCAACTGACTTTTCTTTGTCCTGTTTTTGCGTCATGGTGCGGTAACTTTCAACCATTACAGTCTCACTGCAAAACAGCTATTTGCGCGGTCACCCGAAATAAAGCTTGTGCCGTAATTTAGTGAAAATTACAGAAATTGAAACAAATGCTGATTCGTACTATTCTGTGCGTAACCATTGCCCTTGTGTTGGGGAAACCACAGAAGTTGTCGGGTTACAGCAGCGCAACATTGAGCAGACGTGAATCGAAGCAACTTTTCAGACAAAAAGGGGGGAGAGGATTCAGACGATATGTTCCCTGTAGTATTCGACAAGAGCCTCCTGATCAAATCCAAGGGCATACATGAGATGCATTGTTCCAAAACTCATCTGGAGGGGTATGATGCCGTTACGGTGATACTTCCTGGCTGATGTGGTGACCTCTGTTTCGAGGATATGAAACTGCTCGCGCTGCTCAATGCGGGTGATGATATCGTAATCTTCCATGATGAGCAGGGCTTCGTTAAATCCTCCGATGCCAAGAAAGAGCGTTTTGTCGATAAAAAGTGACTGATCTCCTCCCCGGCAGATCAGCAATGGAAACCGGGTGAACCATCCAAACAGGCTCATGAGCGGGTGGTTGTCATCAAAACTCATTCTGAAACAGCCAGCTTTTTTCCCTTCGGCCGCAGCCGAACGGATATCTTCGACAAAGGTTTCAGGTGGCCGGGTATCAGCATGGAGAAAATAGATAATATCGCCTTCTGCAAGACGGGCTCCGCAGTTCATTTGTGTAGCGCGCCCTTTTGCACTATGGCAGACTGTTACCGGAAAAGTGGAAAGGATATTGGGTGTGTCGTCTGTACTCGCATCACTGACAATAATCTCGATTCCCTCCGACTTTTTCGTAGTGGCAAGGAGACACTCAAGCGAGCGGGCGATGATGGCCTCCTCATTACAGGTCGGCATGATGATGCTTATGGTTGGTGCGGCCATAATTTGCTTTTTTTCAGGTCGTCAAAGGTGTCAATATCCGAAAGTTCTGAAAGCAGTTCGCAGGGTATGCCGAGACGCTGGAGTATGGTGGTGGTTTCCCTTAAAACATCAGGGGTGCTCCATTGCCTGTCAAGAAAGAGTTCAGGGAAAACCCTGTTTAAGCCGATAAGGTAAAATCCTCCGTCGGTGGCCGGCCCGACTACCGCATCAAATCGCTCAAGGGCTCTGAATGACTGATTGAGGATTTCACGGCTCAGCTCGTAACAGTCTGTTCCGATGAGCACGATGTGGTGAAATCCGCTTTCAAACCCTGAACTTATGGCATTAAACATGCGCTCCCCAAGATCATCTCCCTGTTGGAGCTTTGGTGTGAATTTGTCGGTAATAAGGAAGAGGTCTGAAGGGGGAATGAAGCGGGAGTAATAAACGATCCGTTCCGCATCAACGTCCTCTGTTACTATGGCGGTATGACCTCTGAGGGTTTCGTAAATCTCAAGGGCTTTTTCCTCTCCAACAGAGCGAGCAAGGCGTGTTTTTACTTGTCCTGCCTCCGGGTTTTTGGTAAAAATAATGAGGAGCCGATTTTTGTTCACAGCAGAGAGCCCTGACAGCTTGAACCTGCTCCTGCCGTACATCCGTAGCAGTGCTGGCCAAGGGTTATGCGGCGATTGCGGAGGGCCTCCCCGCTGAAAGCGCTGATATGCTGCGGAGCAGGTTTGGTTAACGGTAAATGGAGCATCTGATTGAAATCACAGTCGTAGAGAGTGCCGTCCCAACTGACGGAAATGGTTGTTCTGCACATCATGTTCTGCACGGCAAGGGGATTGAAGCTTTCGGCAAGGAGCGTCATATACTCGCAGTAGTGGTCGTTTTCAAGCAGGTCGTTGAGAAAACGGCTGATTGGCATATTGGTGATGGTATAGAGATGGCTGAAGAGAATGCCGTACTCTTCAAACAGTCGTTTTCGATACTCCTGCTCCAGTTGCTGCTGCTTCCCTGGCAAAGAGGGGCCTTCAGGGTTGAAGACAAGGTTGAGTTCAAGATCACTGTTCTCTTTTCCGTAGCCGATGCTGTTGAGCCGTTGAAGCGCCTTGATGGATCGATCGAAAACACCCGCTCCCCGTATGTTGTCAACATCCGCCTTTATGTAGCAGGGAAGTGAGGCAATGAGAGTGACTTGTTGCTCTTTGAAAAATTCCGGCAAATCGCGGTATTTTTTGTGCCCGGTCAACAGGGTAAGGTTTGAGCGTACAAGGATTTTTATGTCAGGCGCTTTGGCTCTTATGCTTTCAATAAACCAGCAAAGTTCCGGGTGCATTTCCGGCGCTCCACCGGTAATATCAACGGTTGTTATGGTGCTATTGTCGAGGGTCTTCATGCACTCAAGCATCGTCTGGCGTGTCATCATCTCTTTGCGCTCCGGTCCGGCATTGACATGACAGTGACGACAGAGAAGATTGCAGGCGTACCCGATGTTGATTTGCAGTATAGCAATCCCGTTTGCAAGAAGGGCCCCGCTTCCGCCTTCCTCAACTTTTTTGCTGAAGGGCAGAATGCCACAGTTCCTCCCTTCAAGCAGTTTTACCTGGGCCTTTGCGACGGCAGGCACCGCACCCTGGTGTTCCAACGATGTTTTATTTTGCATAAAGCGTTAACAGTTCCAACGTTGTTTCTGGTAATTTGTTCAGTTGCCAAACCTGCTGAGGAGCTTTTCGGCAACCAGTTTGCCGCTCAGTGCCGCTCCTTCCATGGAAGCCAGATAGTGCTGGTCGGTGTAATCACCGGCAAGGAAAAAGTTTTTGACAGGGCTGATCTGGTCAGGGCGGAATTTATCGACATCCGGTACCGCCTTGTAAACCGATTGGGGAATTTTGACAATGGTTGATTTAAGCAGTTTTGCCTCGCGTGACTTCGGAAACCGGTTATGTATGTCTTTCATGACAAGCTCGATAATCACCTCATTGGGCATATCCATCAGTTGGTGAGCCGGAGCAAGCACCAGACTCATGACGCTGCCGCCGTTTGCCGTGCCGTTACCACTCTGGAAGTCGTCGGGGCAGGTTATTGAGACATCGGCAAATGTTGCAAAAACAGTGCCCTGTGAAAACATGAGATTATCGGTGTCGGTAATTTTTTGGTCAAACCAGAGCTGACAGTTTGCAACCGGACTGCCGACAAATTCGTTCAAATTACGGAAATACTTATAGGCAAGCCACTTTTGGGGTATGATGGTTTTAAGATTATGGACAGGCAGGGCGGAGATATAGGCATCAGCCACAATTTTTTGGCCATCCTGGAGCACCGCCTTCTGAATGGTTTCGTCGTCGTTCAGTTCAAAGCCTTTCAGCTTTGCATCGACAAAAATGCGACCTCCCTTGCTCTGGATATACTGACGCATTGGCTCAATCATCGAATCACCAGGGTTTTTGCGGAAAAAGGCAAACTTCGTCGCGGTGTAATTGGTGCCAAAATATTTGAAAATGGTGATCATCGGTCGAGCGCTGATGACGTTGGGCTCAATGAAGTTCATGGCAAGGGCAATGGCTCGCCACAGTTTTTGCAATGAATGCTCCGAAGCACCCCTCAGTCGGTGCCACTCCGAATAGGTTTTATGGTCCTGGCTGCGAAAATACTCTTCATTGCCGATCAGGGCAGGGTAGAGCCCCTTGATCAGCGAAATTTTATCCCATAGTGTAAGAAAATTGGTCTGCAGACCACCAACAACCTCTGCCCATGGGCTGGGGAGTTTTGCTTTTTTGAACGTCGATTGTTTACCGTCCTGTTCAGCATAAATCAACGCATGTTCTTTCCATTGATAATTCTCTGAGGCGCCAACCCGTTCGAGGTATTTCTGAAGCTGTTGGTAACCACCAAAAACAATATGAAGTCCTGATTCTATGGAGTCGCCATCACTGTCTTTCCAAACGGAAACCTTGCCGCCCAGTATTTTGCGCTTTTCGTAAATCTCCACCGTATGCCCTCGATCTACCAGCTCTACTGCTGCGCAAAGACCTGCAACTCCTGCGCCGAAAATTGCTATTTTCATCTTTTATAAAAGTCTCAGTCGCTTTAAATATCTATGGTTGATTGCGTTAATCCCTTTGAAAAAGTTCCGAACTGTTCGCATTGAAGCGTTGCAATGTAACCGAGCGCATGATTTTGTCGCATGCTCAAAACTCCCTGTTTCAGGACAGGCTCAAGATATTGAAATATTTCCTTATTTATAATGCAATTAGAATTCTTCGACGCCCACTCGCTTTAACGCCCCGGAATCAAGCTGTGCTGCGCAATAATTCCGGAAAAGCACCTGTAACCGGGGAAAGATATCGGGCAGGAGCGTCGCCTGCAATTCTTTTTTTTTAATCAGCATAAACACAGTAAAATGGTTGGGGCTCCTAAATTTGTTAAGAAATTTGCTGAAAAAGTTGTGAATAGTAAAGAGTGTGGTTGTTTTTTTCTTATTATTATGTAATTTCTGATAATTTATTTAAACAAGAGCGATGTTATGTCTGGCCATCTTGATCTGATCGACCTCAAGCTTATTGAGTCTCTTGGTGAAAACGGCAGAGTTCGATTGAGTGAACTTGCTGAAATCGTTGGTTTGTCGATACCCTCAGTCAGTGAGCGGCTTGACAAGCTGCAGAAGAGTGGTATCATCAAGGGTTTTACCATGGAAGTTGATGAGCGGCAGCTTGGTTTTGATATTCACGCCTTTGTAAGGGTCAGAATCGATTCGTCCAAACATTATAAGTCGTTTATGGATAATGTGATGAAAGAGGATGAAATCATGGAGTGTTTTTCCGTTACCGGCGAGGGCTCGCATATTTTAAAAGTTATGACCCATAACACCGCGTCGCTTGAACAGTTTCTTTCACGTATACAGAGCTGGCCGGGTGTACTTGGAACCAATACCAGTTTTGTGCTTTCGCAGTTGAAGAAAAATAAAAAAATCAGCGCAGAAATAGTCCGCAATAACCTTCAGGATCGGCAGGTGCTGATAACGTTTGATGAAAAGCGGTCAAGGAAATAAAGAAGAGAGTGTTTTTTTGTTTTTTTAGAGGCAAGAGAGTTATATCACGCAAATCAACAAGGAGGTTCGTTTGAACAGCGATAGTAAAATTCCGGTTTCCACCTATTTTGGTTCGATGACATTTGACCAGAAAGCCATGCGGTCAAAACTTCCAAAAGAGGAGTTCGTCGCATTACAGGATACCATAAAGGCAGGTAAGAAAATTACCGCTGAAATTGCCGGTGTTGTGGCGCATGGCATGAAAGAGTGGGCCATGGAGAACGGTGCTACCCATTACACACACTGGTTCCAGCCGATGACCGGTTCCACGGCTGAAAAACATGATGCATTTTTATCTATAGATCGTGATGGCACTCCTATCGAGCGCTTTTCCGGTGAACAACTGATCCAGGGCGAACCTGACGCATCAAGTTTTCCTTCGGGCGGCATGCGTACCACCTTCGAAGCTCGCGGCTACACCGCATGGGATCCCTCCAGCCCAGCCTTTCTCATGAAGGGTGGCAGGGATCTGACACTCTGTATTCCGACCGTCTTCATCTCCTACCACGGTGAAGCGCTCGATTCCAAAACTCCGTTGTTGCGCTCCATGGAGGCGGTCAGCAAATCGTCAATGAGACTGCTTGAAATTCTTGGCGTCACTGGCGTCTCACGTGTAAAAACTTTTGCCGGCTGCGAACAGGAGTATTTCCTTGTCGACAAAAAGTTCTACTCCGAGCGTCCTGACCTTGTCATGTGTGGACGTACCCTTCTTGGTGCCCTTCCACCGAAAGGCCAGCAGCTTGAGGATCACTATTTCGGTTCGATTCCTGACCGTGTACTCGAATACATGCAGGATGTTGAGCATGAGCTCTATCTGCTCGGCATTCCAGCCAAGACCCGACACAATGAGGTTGCCCCTCACCAGTTTGAAATAGCCCCGATTTTTGAAGAGGCCAACATCGCTGTCGATCACAACCTGCTGGTCATGGAGGTGATGAGAAAGGTTGCCGACAAGAAAGGCTTTGCCCTGCTTCTTGCCGAAAAGCCTTTTGCCGGAATCAACGGTTCAGGCAAGCACAACAACTGGTCTATCGGTACCGATACCGGAATTAATCTTCTCGATCCAGGTCATACTCCTGAAACCAATGTCCACTTCCTTGTCTTCCTTGTCGCCGTTTTGAACGGTGTTTACAAGAGGGCAGATGTTCTGAGAATGTCTATAGCAAGTATGGGTAACGATCACCGCCTGGGCGCCAATGAGGCTCCTCCGGCTGTGGTAACCGTTTTCTTGGGTGAACTGCTCGAAAAGGTGCTTGACGCAATCGAGAGCGGCAAGGTTGACCTGAAAACGGAAAAACAGGTACTGAACCTCGGCCTTTCACAGGTACCGCTGGTCAACAAGGACTATACCGATCGTAACCGTACCTCGCCATTTGCCTTTACCGGCAACAAATTCGAGTTCCGCGCTGTCGGCTCTTCTCAGGCTGCTTCAGTACCGAACATGGTGCTCAACACCCTGATGGCCGAAGCGGTTGATGAAATTGCCGATGCTATTGCAGCAAAAATCAATGCAGGAAAAGAGCGGGATGTCGCAATTCTTGAAACCCTTCGCGAGCAGATCACCGCTACCAAGCCGATCCGCTACCAGGGAGACAACTACGCTGAAGCGCTTCAGCAGGCAGCCAGAGATAGAGGCCTGCCGAACCTGAAGAACACGCCGCAGTCCCTCAGGGTGCTGCTCAAGAAGGATGTTCAGGATATGTTTGTCAAGTATGGTGTGCTGACTGCAGAAGAGACCAATTCACGTCTCCACATCCGTCTCGAACGCTATGTCAAGGGTATTGATATTGAGGCACGTACCTTGCAGCTCATGCTGAAGACCTTTGTCATTCCTGATGTTTCCGAATACCAGGGCGATCTTGGCAACTCTTTCAATACCCTCTATTCTGCTGCTGAAATTATTGGTCTTTCAGAGAAGGCGCTTGGCAGCCAGGCTGGTAACCTTAAATTCCTGGCCGAAAATCTTTCGACCCTGATTGATATGAGTGCCGAGCTTGATGAAGCGATCGAAAAGATTGAGTCCTTTGCAACCGAGTTTGAAAAGGCCGATTACTGTGCAGATGAACTGCTTCCGTTCATGAGTGAGGTGCGCGTTGTTGCCGATACTCTTGAGCAGATTGTTGACCGCAGTCGCTGGCAGCTTCCGACCTACTCGGAAATGCTCTTTCAGCATTGAACCACTCTCCACGGTGTAGTACCAAAAAAGGCTCGCTTCGGCGGGCCTTTTTTGGTAAGGTGAAAATATTTTATTGCAAAGGTTGAGTTATGCCTTATTTTTATAGTTTCGATGCTATTATTCTGAAAAGTAACCCCCTGACCGCCATGCCTGAGGTTTTTTACTATCCCGCGAGCTATCCGGCCTTATGGCTTGATTACTATTTCTTTGCAACCTGGTTGCTGGGGATGCTTTTTCTTGGTCTGGTGTGGGCTCTTTTTTACCGGTATGGAAAATTTACCTATGGTGTGGATCTTGGCTGTTTCTGGAAGACAGCCCTGCTTGTTCTGCTCACTACCGTTTCGCTTGGCGGGCCGATGTACTACAACACCCGTTTTGCAGGGGAGCATGGTCAGGATGGTGATTCCATAAAAATTGCTGGCGACCAGTTGCTCTATCTTGACCGCAAAGGTAACGAAAAAAAACTGCCTGTTGCTGCTGTTACGGCCATTTACCAGGAGAGCATTACCTATAATCCACCGCCGAAAATCTTTATTGTTGCCGCCAAACCTCCACTTCGGGACTCGCTTTTTGTAACAACCAATCTTCACGAATACAGGCGTTTTCTTTCCGAGCTTTCGAAAAGAACCGGAATTGAAGCAAAGCTTCGCTGATTTTTTTTTCAGGAAATACGACTATGCTTTTTTCCGGTCAGCAACCGCCTGCCTGCGCACCGCTTCTTGTTGTTGAAACAGGGAATACAACCGCTTCGATTGCGCTCTTCAAGGGCAACGAGTGCCTCGAAGTGTACAAGGTACCCTCTTCTGTCATGAGCAGCAGAAAGGGTGTCTCAGCACAGCTCAAACCGATTTTTATGAACCACCCCGCTCTTCGTGATGCGGCGCTCTGCAGTGTTGTGCCTTCGCTCGACCTGGTTGTCATCGACTATTTGCGATCTCATTTGCCGGGCGAGGTTGTCAATGTCTCTTCATCCATGAAACTTCCCTTCAGGCTGCACTACGACTTTCCGGGAAATTTTGGTGCTGACCGCATTGCCCTTTGCGCACTCGGCCGTCTGCTCTATCCCGGAGAGGCTGTTATTGCTCTTGATATTGGTACTGCCATTACGGTTGACGTGCTTGATTCCGGCGAGGACTATCTTGGTGGCCTCATCATGCCGGGTCTTGACCTCATGGCAAAGGCCCTGCATGAACATACTGCGCGGTTGCCTCTGGTCGGCATTGAACGTCCCGAAACACTTGTTGGACTTTCGACGGTTGACTGCATCAGGAACGGGATTGTTCTCGGTTGTGTCTCCGGCCTTGACGGTCTTCTCGTCAAGATCCAGAGGTGGCTTCGTGAGGAGCGTGGTCAAGAGAGGATCAGGGTGATTGCTGCGGGCGGCAATGCACCGCTTGTTGCCGCCATGCTCGACTCCTCACCTGTGGTCGAAGAGCATGCGGTGCTCAGGGGTACCAGTTACCTCTTCTCGCTCAATGCGCACGTTTCCTGCTGAAAAAACTCCGCCCGTCATCGATAGATTTCAGTATAAGGCCCTCCTCAACACTCTCTTCAAGCAGGAATGCCTCTCCGAGCCTTTTCAGCAGCACAAAGCGGAGCTTTTTGTCCAGTTTTTTCTTGTCGGAGAGCATGGCCTCAAGGAGCCGTGCGCTGTCGATATCAAGAAACCTCCATTTCACCAGCCCCTTTGGGAAACGGAACTTATGCAGCAGAGCAAGCCCGCGTTCAAGTGAATTTTGATCAAGATAGCCAAGATTATGCGATAAAAAGAGGGCGCAGACCATGCCGATGGTTACCGCTTCACCGTGTCGCAGGTAACGGTACTCCGCAAGCTTTTCAAGCCCATGCGCAAAAGTGTGACCGAAATTGAGGGTTGCCCGAAGTCCGCCAGTCTCACGGAAATCTTTTTCAACGACATCGGCTTTGATAAAGGCACTTTTTTTGATTGCGTCGGTAAGGAAAGGCTCCTGGAGACTGGTGATATCACTGAAATGGAGGTCCAGAAAGCTGAAAAATGGCTCGTCGGCTATAAAGCCATATTTGACGACCTCCGCCATTCCGGCATAGATTTCCCGCTTTGGGAGCGTTGCAAGGTATGAGGGATCGATCAGCACCAGTTCAGGCAGATGAAAGAAGCCAATCAGGTTTTTACCGAGTGGGTGGTTGATCGCAACCTTTCCTCCGATGGAGCTGTCGGTCATTGCCAGCAGCGTGGTTGGAAGCTGGATCACCGGTATGCCCCGGAAGTAGCTTGCAGCGATAAATCCGCCGAGATCACCGATAACGCCGCCTCCCACTGCAAGCAGGTTCCAGCTCCGGTCAACATCGGCCTCAATCATGCAACCATAGAGGCGCCAGGCAACACTGAAACTTTTGGAGGCTTCCCGTGCCGGGACAACCAGCTCTTTGAATTCGAAACCCTCATCCTCAAGCCTCTGGAGCAGTGACTCTCCGTAGAGCTTGCGGGTATGTTCATCAAAGAGCACCACAGTTTTTTTTGACAGAGCATGGGTTTTGAACAATGTACCCAGTCCGGCAATAACCGGTGTTCCTACAATTATCGTACTCACAGTTTCTCTTTTATTATTGATTTCCGGCAGTTGCGGGGGTATTACGCACATACCGCTCTATTTTTCGGGTAAGCTCCTCGACGGTTGACCCGATCCGTTTGATGTCGGTCTCAACGGTTATGTCGGCACTTTTATAGCGGGGTTCCCGTTTGGCAAGGATGGTCGTGATTTTCTCCTCGATCTCTTCTCGCGAGAGCTTTCGACCTCTCTCCCCCCTCAACAAAGGGCGGTCGGTTTTGTTGCAGAGTCTGCGGGCAAGGGTCTTGGATGGTGATTTCAGATAAACCAAAGTGCCGGATTGTTTTATGAGTGCATAAGAGTGGTCATTTTCAAGCACCCCTCCTCCGAGAGAGACCACCAGTCTTTTCTGTTTGACGAGTTCCGTCAGGGAGCGCAGTTCAAGAGCCCGAAAGAACTCCTCCCCGTTCTCGGCAAAAATCTGCGTAATGCTTTTTCCTGCACTTTTTTCAATACTCTGGTCAAGGTCAACAAACTCATAGCCGAGCGAGTTGGCAAGCAATGGGCCTATGGTCGATTTCCCCGATCCGCTGAACCCGGTTAAAAAAATGAGGGTGTGTTCTTTATTCACGACTGAATGTTCAAAATCTCTTTGTTTTACCTGCGGCCAGGCAGAAGCAGTGCAAAGCTTTACGAAAATAAAAAAATTCCGTCACCTCCTCTCCTAAAAAGTCAGGATTGGTTCATTGTACCCCTTTTTCCTTCTCCGCCCAGGCCGAAAGCCTCCAAAGAGAGGGCTGAACTGTGGAGAGTTTATTGTCACAGGTAGCAGAGACCACTTTTGCCCAAATGGTGCTGGCCAATTTAACCTCAATCTCATCCTGGAGACGAAAATTTGCTGGTTTCACTGGACCGGCAATATGATTACGCTCAAGAGAGACATATAGCCGTTAGAGCTTCACGGGCGTCAGATTTTTTTTCTTGTGTTTTTTTTGTAAGTGCAGAATATCAACAACGTCCCCCAAATTGGAATCGGTACCATATTAATGGTATTTATATGGTATATGCTTGGATTTTATGATGATATGGTGCTTTATTAACCACTGTAAATCAAATGACACTTGCCATGAACTATCAGCTCAGATTACAGAACAACTGTACCGGTCGCAATGTGTATTGCTGTTGTTGCCGCATAAACGATGCGTTACGGCATAGCCGATTATCGATATAGCGACCCTGCCGTTCAGGGTTGAAGTATTTCGAAGCCGGCTTTTTCGTTCAGAGAGCCGGCTTTTTCTTTTGCAGTATATTTTTTCGTGAATCATAACATAAGAACATTACAAAAGGGAGAAACACTATGAAAAAAATTTTATCACTGGCTGCGATGTTTGCCGTGTTGTCATACGCATCATCAGCTTCTGCTGAGCTTAAGTTTGGCGGTGAAGCTGCTGTTCGTCTGAGGGACGATTTCGGGCATAAACAATCTGCCCTTGGGGTCAAAACATCAACGGAAGACCAGTATTTTCAGTATCGCGTTCGCCTGAAACCTTCGGCTGATCTTGGTGATGGGTACTACTTCAAGGCATTGATACAAAATGAAAATGCAGCAGGCGGCTGGCAGGGGATCTATGCAAACAATACGGAAGCATATAACCTTCAGGTTTCGCAATTTTACTTCGGTCATAACAGTGAGAATAGCCATTGGTCGCTCGGTCGCCTTCCTCTCGGATCTCTTGACAACCCGATTCTGGATTTGACTCTTTACGCAATTCCTGGTGCCGGTCCTTTTTCAACGGCAGCATCTTCTGCCGGGAGCAACCCAACATTGTATGCCGTTGATACTCCGATCTCCACCAACCATTTTGATCGCCTTTTTGGTTTCAACTATGGCGTCAAGGTGGGTGATGGTGAACTGAATGCTGTTCTTGTTAACTTTGATAACATTTCTACCACTACAGCGGATAGAGGGCTTTTCAATGATGGTTATGGCTTTACGGCGATATACAAGACCACGGTCGGAGATGTTACCATTGCACCGCAGGTTTATGCTACCTTGAACCATCTGGCAGACAATCGTTCGCCTTACAGTTTTGGCGCACAGGCATTCATTCCTGTCGGCAAGTCAAAGGTTGCCCTCAGCGGATTCTATACTGCTGACAACAACAGCTATCGTGGAAGCCACTTTGACTACAATGGCTACATTTTCAGAATCAAGGGTGAATCCGGTCCGGTGCTTGCCTGGATCGACTACAACAAGACTTCGGACGATCAGAATAACAAAGATTACAACAACACCTTCGTCTGGGCGCAGTATAAAATCAATGTGCATGAATCTGCTACGGGAACCTTCAGTTTGACGCCTACCATCAGGTATCGCGCATCCGGTTCGGAAACGCATGCTGGTGTCACAACACAGGACAACCTGTTTCGTACAGAACTCTATGCTACGGTAACCTTCTAACGTTTTTTCTCCTGCAATCCGGGCACCTGCAAGTAAAAGTCATAAGGGGACTTGGGGGTGAGTGTGTGCATCTTGATTCTTCAGTGCTGCCCGGATTTTTTTTGCAAGGCGATGTGGGTGAGTGGTCTAAGCCAAGGGTCTGCAAAACTCTTTATCACAAGTTCGAATCTTGTCATCGCCTCAGGTTATAATATTATTATTAAACGAATTAAATTTATACTTTTTTTTCTGTGGAACAAATGTGGAACAAAAATTTTGATTTTTCACGATTTTGATTCTTCCTCCAGACATCCGGGTGTCATAAGAAAAGTGTTGTCGGGTGCATTTTTCTTTTGTCATCCGGTTGTTTTTTTATTGGTTTTTCTCTATCAAATACCTGTAACTTTTCTGTCAGCATCCTGTCACTTCGCCCGTCTCAGCCTGCGCCCACCATTACTTTCCTATTCCCCAAAGAATATACTATACTGCAAGAACTTCCTCTTCATTCCGCTTAATCCATACAATCTCAACGATGAGATTGCACGAATAGCCAGCATGACGGCCAGAGGCATAGAAAGCCTCCTTTACAAAATGCATCAAAAGCTTGGTTTCGGAAAAAAAGAGTAAATGAAGATATGCCGCACAAATATGGTGGTCTCCTGAGTGATTAAGAAGCTATTGGGTGGCAAGCAGGCGTCGGGGAGCGAGTGGGCGGCTGTATTTGCCAACGCAAATCGGCCTCTTTGCTCTCGTAGTCAAAGGGGTACTCTGAACTTCCGCAAGAGTAAAAAAATCTTTATAGAGAATTCTATTTTTCATATACTTCAAAAACACTATCTTGTCTTTCGTCAAGTGCAAAGGTATCCCCAGACCATCATAACCAATGCTGACGCCTAAGCCTGAGTGCTATGCTCCAGATAGTGGTGGTACATTTTGTCTAAAGTTGACTAATTTTTGTTATTTCACTTGAAATGAATTCATTTGCTGTTGGTAAGTCCCGTAGTAATTACAGTTTTGTTATAATTTTTTAGATTGAAGTTCTAAAATTTTTTTTAAATGCAGGCTAAACAAAAAAAAGAGCTATTCAAATGCATGTAGAGAGTTTTTTGGGGAGGCTTTTTGAT
>CAIMHT010000034.1 GCA_903840935.1 uncultured Chlorobiaceae bacterium | reverse complement strand
TGCTATTTCTTTCTCTTCACGAATATCAATTTTCTCATTGTCAGTTGGTTTGTCTTTCACCAAAACAATCTTGTCAGCCGCCAAGCGGCTGCTCTCATCGGCAAGTTGGAGGTAAATCATTGTTGTCTTCATATCAGCATGTCCAAGCATGACGCTAACGGTCTTTAAATCGGTTTTGGCTATTAACTGCAATGTGGCAAAGGTATGGCGCATCGTGTGAAAGGTCACCTTCTTTTTGATTCCAGCGGCTGCGATCCAATGTTTGAAATCATCCTTATGGCTGTGATAGTGAATCTTGCGTATTTCCGGGAAGATCACCCCTTGCCCTTCTTTGCCAAGAAGCTGCACTGCAGTTTCAGAAACCGGCAGATAGTTGACGGTACCTGTTTTCTGTTGCTCAAAATGGATAAAGGACCCCTCCTTATCATAGCCAATATCCTCCCATTGCAGCACTTCAATGTCTGAAAACCTCATGCCTGTAAGCGCAGAAAACAAAGCAGCGGTTTTAATAAGAGGGTTTGAACAGGGCGTGTTATATAACAGGTTCAACTCCTCTTGTGTGATATAAACGATCTTTGTTCTTTTTTGCGCAATGCCTTTCACATGCTCAGTAAACCGAGTTTTTACAACCTCATGACGGTAGGCATGGTTAAGAGCTGTACGGATTTGAGTGAAATAGGTGGCTGCCGTATTGTTTGAAACTTCGGCAAGTAAGTAAGTACGGAAGTCCTCAAGGTAATTTTTATTGAATCTGGAAAAATAAAAAGGTTCCCCAGGTTTCAATCCCGCAAATGCAACGAATTTCTTTCTGGCGCTTTCCCACGCTTCCCGTCTATATTTATTGGTAGCCTTCTCTTTGGCCAGTTTTGCATAATATTCCATAAAATCAACCTGAGCCTGATTTTGCAGAAAGCCATAATGACCAGCCTGTAACTCCAGTTGCACACGAGAACGAACAGCCTCAGCCAACGCTTTCGCATCCTTGTTTTCCAACCGCTCCTCAGCAGTTTTCGGATTCACATAAAGACGCATATCAAGCTTCATCCACCTGACCAATTTTCCAGTTTCAGGATGGAGAACCGGAGGGTAAATGTCAAGTCGTAAAGAGTAAAAAGCACCGTTCTGGATCTTCCGTTTTCTGATTGTCGCTTTCACTGTTTATTTCTGTTTTTAGTCGTGACCTCAATCGGCTTGTGCTCAACACACATAAAACCGCGGAACAACTGTGGAACAAAATATAGCGAATCTCAACGAATTCCAGAAAGGCAAAAATAAAACCACATATCTAAAAGTGGCTTATATTAAATAGTTTATAGGGTGATTACTTTATTTTAACAGGTTTCTTTTTCTCGTCATTTCTCAAAATAAAACTCTTTATCACAAGTTCGAATCTTGTCATCGCCTCTGCTTGATTCTGTTGTACTCCTCCGGACATCCGGGTTTCAAAAGAAAAGTGTTGTCGGGTTCATTTTTCTTTCGTTCCCGGATGTTTTTTTATTTCCGAATTTCCAGCTCCTGACGCCCCCTTTATACCATATTTACGGTATTTCTCAGCAACCTGTTTGGAGAAGTGGTATCTCTTGGGCTTTATTAACAATCGTTAATTTAGTCCATCCCCTCCTTTTTGCAGGCAACGGGTATGGTGAATGGAGTAACATCCCCAAATTTTTGAGAGTATGGCGGAACTTGTACCTGGTTTGACGGCCGTGACCGGCCCTGGTGTGTTGCGCCAGAAGCAGCACGATTACTATCTTTTGCGCATCAAGGCGGTTGCTGGCGATTTGAGTGCATCACAACTTGCCTGCATTGCTGAAGTTGCTGAACAGTATGGCAGGGGAGTGGTTCATCTCTCAACTCGTCAAGGGGTTGAGATTCATCACGTGCACCATGACAATCTGGAGAGTGCTCAACTTGCCCTTAGTCAGGCAGGAGTCGAAATGGGGGCTTCGGGCCCTCGGGTACGGGTCATTGTGGCCTGTCCGGGAGAGGCGACCTGTAAATGGGGAGTCATTGATACCAAGAAGATCGCAAAAGAGCTTGATCGTCGATTTTTTTACAAGGAGGCTCCTTCAAAATTCAAAATGGCGGTAACGGGTTGCGCCAATAACTGTACCAAGGCGAACGAAAATGATATTGGTGTCAGGGGTGCTATTGAGCCTGATTGGGTTGCCTCGTCGTGCTGCGATTGCCAGCTTTGTCTTTCGCTGTGTCCCGCCAAGGCGATTGTGCGTGACGAAACGGGCTCCAACGGTACACGGGAGTACCACTACAGTGTTGATAAGGAGAGCTGCATCAACTGCACGGCGTGCACCCAGCATTGCCCCGGAGAGGCGTGGGTTGTGGGCAGGCAGGGCTATACGCTCTTTATCGGTGGTACGATGGGCAAGATTCCCCGTTTTGCTACGGTGCTGAAGAAGCTGGTTGAGAGCGAGGAGGAGCTGTATGACTTGATCGAGAAAACCTTGACCTGTTATCGCACTCATGGCCGAAAAAAAGAGCGTTTTGGCCATACGATTGACCGCATCGGGATAGCAACGGTGAGAGAGGAGATTCTTGGCGGCCAGTAAGCGGGGAGGTGTTGTATAACAAGATCAAAAAAGCGATGCGGGGAAGACCGAAGTCTTTCTCGTGGGGGGGGGCGGCATTATCCGTTAACCCTCCTCATCGCGTTTCTAATGTACAAGCAATACACGAAAAAAAAATCATGAAAAAAGAGTTATGAGCAGGGAAGTTGCTGAACAATTGAAGCATGAACTCTCCGAAAAAACGCCGCAGGAGATTTTGCGCTGGGCTGCCGCCTTTTTTGTGGCAGGAGAGTGTGCGCTTGCCTCAAGTTTTGGTGCAGAGGATCAGGTTATTACCGACATGCTGGAGAAGGAGCAACTCCGAATACCGATTTTTACCCTCGACACAGGGCGTCTTCCGCAGGAGAGCTATGACCTCATTGATGCCACGCGAAAGCGGTACGGTATTGAAATTGAGGTGCTTGTGCCCGAAAGGGCTCCGCTTGAAGCACTGCTGACGCGCTACGGGCCAAACCTCTTTTATGAGAGTGTTGAACTGCGGCGGGAGTGCTGCCGTATACGTAAGGTTGAGCCGCTTGCAGGAAAGCTTTCGACCCTGAAGGGGTGGATTTGCGGGTTACGGCGAGAGCAGTCAGTCACCAGAACAGCAATAGAACTGGTTGAGTGGGATGAGTCATTTGGACTCTTTAAAATCAATCCGCTTGCTGAAATGACGGAAGCCGCGGTTTGGGAATATATCCGTCAAAACAAGGTGCCTTGCAACGCCCTTCATGCAGAGGGCTACCCGAGCATTGGCTGCGCTCCCTGTACGAGGGCCATAAAGCCGGGAGAAGATATCCGGGCGGGACGCTGGTGGTGGGAAATACCGGAACATAAAGAGTGCGGACTGCACCGTGAACAACAGTAACTTTCTTGACAAACGAGTGTATGGATCATCTTGACAAACTTGAGGCACAAAGCGTTTACATTCTCCGCGAAGCCTACCGTGAATTTAAAAGCCTCTGTATGCTCTGGTCGATCGGCAAAGACAGCACCGTCATGCTCTGGCTTGCGCGGAAGGCTTTTTTCGGGCATGTCCCCATTCCGCTGGTGCACATCGACACGCACTACAAGATTCCTGAAATGATAGCGTATCGTGACCGGTTTGCCCTTGAGTGGAACCTGAATATGATTTATGGTCAAAACAGTGAAGCGCTTAACGAAAAGCTCACTTTTCCGGATGGCAATACCGACCGTATCACATGCTGCAAATATCTTAAAAGTGAAGCGCTAAAACATACGCTCTCCGGTGAGTGGCCTCGCTACAGGATGGATCACGAGCAACGGCGCTATGTGGTTGATGAGGGACGGGAGCCCTATACCGGTGTGATTGTCGGTGTCAGGGCTGACGAAGAGGGGAGCCGTTCAAAAGAGCGCTATTTTTCACCCCGTGATAAAGACAACGTTTGGGATGTAGGCGATCAGCCTCCCGAGTTCTGGAATCAGTTCAAGACCGATTTTGCTCCAGGGACCCATGTGCGCATTCACCCGCTGCTTGATTGGACCGAGCAGAACATCTGGGAATATATTGAGCGCGAAAAGATACCGGTGGTTTCCCTCTATTTTAACCAGGGCGAGGGTATTCGCTACCGTTCACTTGGCTGTTATCCCTGTACCAATCCGGTCAATTCGGATGCACGAACGGTGCCCGAGATCATTGATGAGCTTAAGAGTGGCAAGTTTTCAAACATTGCTGAACGCTCAGGTCGCGCCCAGGACAGTGAAGATGGCGGTCTGGAGACGCTTCGGCGTGACGG
The DNA here is from genome assembly GCA_903840935.1 of uncultured Chlorobiaceae bacterium. Lineage (GTDB taxonomy): Bacteria > Bacteroidota > Chlorobiia > Chlorobiales > Chlorobiaceae > Chlorobium. The sequence continues at coordinate 7,303 of CAIMHT010000034.1, read as the reverse complement.
CTATATGTAAGTCAATTGACGGTTAACAATCGGCAATTGATAATGGCGGGTGACTCAATCTTATTTTTTTTGTAGAGCTATGAATGGACGTGCGCAGATGAATATTGTTATTGTCGGTCATGTGGATCATGGTAAAAGTACCGTGATTGGCCGACTTCTGGCTGATACAGGCTCCCTCCCGCAGGGGAAGCTTGAAGCGGTCAGAGAGAGTTGCCGGAGGAATGCAAAGCCCTTTGAGTATGCCTTTTTGCTCGATGCCCTCAAGGATGAGCAGGCGCAGGGGATTACCATTGATATGGCCCGCTGCTTTTTCAATACTGCCGCGCGTGACTACATTATCATTGATGCTCCCGGTCATATCGAGTTTTTGAAAAACATGATTACGGGTGCATCGAGGGCCGAGTCGGCCCTTCTTGTTATTGATGCCGATGAGGGTATCAAGGAGAACTCAAAGCGGCATGGGCAGATGGTTGCCATGCTTGGCGTCAAGCAGGTGACGGTGCTGGTCAATAAAATGGATCTTGCGGGTTTTCGTGAGGATGTTTTTGAAAAACTGAAGGCCGATTATACCGCATTTCTTGAGGCTATCAAGGTGACGCCGGTCAGCTTTATTCCCATCAGTGCCCGTGAGGGCGATAACATCGCCTCCCATTCTGAGCGGATGGCGTGGTACAAGGGAGCTACGGTTCTGGAGCAGCTCGACCAGTTTGTCAGCGAAAAGGAGTTGCATGAAAAGCCCTTCCGTTTTCCGGTTCAGGATATCTACAAGTTTACCCGCAGCAATGACGATCGGCGCATTGTTGCCGGAACGGTTGCAGCCGGAAGAGTGCTGGTGGGTGAGGAGGTGCTCTTTCTCCCCTCAGGCAAAAAATCGGTCATCGAGTCGGTCGAGTCGTTCAATACAGAGCCGAAAAATGTTGCATCAGCGGGGGAATCGACTGGCTTTACCCTTGCCACGCAAATTTATGTGCGGCCTGGCGAGCTCATGGTCAAACCCGGCGAATCCCGGCCGGAGGTGGGCAGCCGCTTCAGGGTCAATATCTTCTGGGTTGGCCGGGCGCCTATGATCCGGAACAAATCGTACAAGCTCAAGATTGGCTCGGCCAGGGCTACGGTTAAGCTTGCAGAGATATGCAGTACGCTTGATGCCTCCGATTTGACCAGCAGCAAAAGTAAACAGCAGATCGACTGTCGCGACGTTGGGGAGTGCATTCTTGAAACCTCCCGCCCGATTGCCTTCGATACAACCACTGCGAGCGAGGCTACCGGAAGGTTTGTGATTGTTGACAATTTTGAAATTGCCGGTGGCGGTGTTGTAATCGAAAATCTTTCAGTTGGCGAGACGCTTTTGCAGCAGCATATCCGGGATCGGGAAAACAACTGGGAAGCGGGGTTTGTCCGAGCTGAACAGCGTGCCATAGTAAACCGTCACAAGGCCAAGTTTATCGTCTTTACGGGAGCCAAGGGTAGCGGGAAACGGTCAGTGGCCAAAGCGCTTGAGCAGGGGCTCTTTCAAAATGGCATGAACGCTTACTACCTCGGTGTGGCCAATATTGATCGCGGACTTGATGCCGATCTTGGCTCTCATTCCGACAGTGCAGGGGAGCGGTTGAGGAGAATCGGCGAGCTTGCCCGTATCCTCACTGATGCCGGACTTATTTTTATCACTACCATTGACGAAGCTGATGATTATGATGTCGAGACACTGAAGTTGCTCAACGAGCCCAACGACATTCTTGTTGTGAACAAGGGTGAGAGCAGTTTTTCACGCTACCAGCCCGATCTTCAGTTGGCCGATGGTGGAGTTGTCGCAGATGCGGTGACTTTGGTTGCGGCTTTCCTTAAGTCAAAGGAGATTATTATCGACTATCAGATATGACGGCTAATTTATAACTGATTATTTCGCCTCCCGCGCAATCGGGAGGCTTTTTTTTATTTACTCCCTTCAGATCTCATAATCGCCGGTAAAGATGCGGACACGGTTCAGGGAGACAAAGACTTTTTCACCTTTGGCAAGCTGAAGGTTCAGGTAGAGCTCCCTTGGTATTTCGGCGTCAATCGGATGTTCAAACCCTTCGCACGCAAGGTTCAGGCCAATTTGTCCACCCATGATGCGCACCTCCTGAATGGTGCCGGCGAGGTCAGTTTCAGCGCTGCGAATTCTGCTGATACCGATTTCGTGTGGCCGCACAAAGGCCTGGCTTGCCCTCTCTTCGGTATGTTTCAGTTCATCCGGTGCATCGACATGGTGAGTCCCGAGAGTGACCTTGCCGTTTTTGATTCTCCCGTGGAAGACATTGACATTGCCAAGAAAGTTGTAGACAAAGGCATTGACCGGATGATCGTAAACCTCCTGGGGCGTTCCCTGCTGTTCGATCCGACCCTTGTTGATGACCACGATCCGGTCGGCCAGTTCAAGCGCCTCCTCCTGGTCGTGGGTAACAAATATACTGGTGACATGGATTTCATCGTGCAGCTTTCTGAGCCAGCGACGCAGCTCCTGGCGTACCTTCGCATCAAGGGCCGAAAAGGGCTCGTCAAGCAGCAGTACTTTGGGATTGACGGCCAATGCCCTTGCAAGTGCCACCCTCTGACGCTGCCCACCTGAAAGCTGTGAGGGGTAGCGTTTGATGGCCCAATCCATCTGTACCAGCTTCAGCAGGTGCTCAACCCTTTCCTGAATGGCACTGCGGGAGGGGCGCTCACGCATCGGAAGCACTTTGAGGCCGAAGGCGACGTTCTCGAACACCGTCAGACGGCGGAAAAGCGCATAGTGCTGAAACACAAAGCCAACATTTTTTTTTCGGGGCGGCAGGTTGGTGGTGTCCTTCTGTTCCAGTATAATTTTTCCTGAATCGGGCAGTTCCAGACCCGCAATGATGCGCAACAGGGTAGTTTTGCCGCAGCCCGATGGCCCAAGCAGCGCAACAAGCTCCCCTGAAGCGACGTTAAGGCTGATGTTGTCGAGCGCCGTGTAGCCGGTAAATTTTTTGGTAATATTCTGAAGTTCAATACCCATGGCAGTTCCTAATGGTGAAAGCTGTTTTTCTGAAATTGTTTTTCCAGTGTCACTTTGACCCCTACCGTGAGGAGGGCCAGAAAGACAAGGATTGATGCAACGGCGAATGATGCGGCAAAATTGTATTCGCTGTAGAGAATTTCCACATGCAGAGGGATGGTGTTTGTCTGCCCCCGAATATGTCCCGAAACAACCGAGACCGCTCCGAACTCTCCAATGGAGCGGGCGCTACAGAGGATCATGCCGTAGAGCAGTCCCCAGCGAATGTTGGGCAGGGTGATTTTGCCAAAAATCTGCCACCCCCTTGCTCCCAGTGTCAGGGCCGCCTCCTCCTCATCGCGTCCCTGCGCCTCCATCAGCGGAATCAACTCTCGCGCAACAAAGGGAAAGGTGACAAAGAGGGTTGCAATAACAATGCCCGGGGTTGAAAAGATAATTTTAATCCCCTGTTCACCGAGCCACGAGCCAAAAGGGGTGCGACTGCCGACAAGCAGGACAAAAATGAGACCGGCAATAACCGGAGAGACTGCAAAGGGCAGATCGAGCAAGGTCTTGAGCGTAGCTTTTCCCTTGAAATTAAATTTTGTAATAGCCCATGCCGCCGTGACACCAAAAAAAGCGTTCAGTGGCACAACAATGGCGACGGTTGTCAGCGTCAGTTTTACGGCTTCGAGCGCATAAGGCTCGCGGATGGATTCGAGGTAGTACTCCCACCCTTTCGAGAATGCCTGTGCAAAGACCAGGCCAAGCGGCAGAAAGATAAAGCCTATAAAAAAGAGCAGTGTCAGGCCGATCAGCACTATTTGCACTGGCAGGGGGTCAGATATCCTCTTTTTGACAATCGGAGCGCTTTCCGGTATTGGTTGTTTCAGCATAATTGGGTTAACGGTATTCTTTTTGTTGCCACTCCTGTACTGCGTTCAGCAGCAGAAGCATGGAAAAAGAGATAAGGAGAAGCACCAGTGCTACGGCCGAAGCTCCTGGGTAGTCAAACTGGTCAAGTTTTGACATGATCATCAGTGGAGCAATCTCGGTTTTCATTGGCAGATTGCCGGCAATGAAAATCACCGAGCCATACTCTCCAATACCACGTGCAAACGCAAGGGTTGACCCGGTGAGCAAGGCGGGAAAGAGATGGGGAAGCAGGATTTTGCGGAAGGTCTGCCAGCGTGTTGCGCCAAGGCACTGCGCCGCCTCCTCAATCTCCTGTTCGACCTCTTCCAGAACCGGCTGAATGGTGCGAACCACAAAGGGAAAACCGATAAAAATCAGCGCCACCACAATTCCTGTCGGTGAGTTGATAATTTCAATGTTCCATTTCGACAGGGTTTCACCGAGCCAGCCAACAGGGGAGTAGAGGGTAGCGAAGCAGATACCGGCAACAGCGGTCGGCAGGGCAAAGGGAAGATCGACAAGGGCGTCAAGAAACTGTTTGCCCGGGAAGCGATAGCGTACCAGCACCCATGCGGTGAGGAGCCCGACAACCCCATCAAAAAGGGCAGCAAAGAGCGCGGTAGAAAAACTCAGTCGGTAGGATGCAAGCACACGGGGAGCGGTAACAGCATGAAAGAACGGTTCCCATCCCATCGGAATGGTGTTGAAAAATATCATGCTGAGCGGTACAATCACGATTGCCGAAAGGTAGAAGACCGTGTAGCCCATCGACAGCCCGAATCCTGGCAGGATATTGCGTCTTTTTCTCTGAAAAAATTCCATTGAGTTTGTTGTTAATGCGAACTACAGAGAAAAACGGGAGACGCCTGTCGTCTCCCGTTTTTCTTGAAATCTGTCATGCAGTTACCTGGCCAATAGTCCTGCTCTTCAGGGGATATAAATCTGATCGAAGACACCACCATCGTTAAAGTGGGTTTTCTGTGCGGTGCGCCAGTTTCCAAACACTTCGTTCAGCGTAAAGAGCTTTATTTTTGGAAAGTTTGCCGCATATTTTTTCAGCGCAGCAGCATTGCGGGGGCGATAGGAGTTCAGGGCAATGATATCCTGTGCCTGCGGTGTATACAGGAAGTTCAGATAAGCTTCCGCAATCTTGCGGGTGCCGTGTTTCGTGACATTTTTATCGACGACAGCAACCGGTGGTTCTGCGAGGATGCTGACGGCCGGGGCAACAATTTCAAACTTGTCCGAGCCGAACTCTTTCAGAATCAGGTGTGCTTCATTTTCCCATGCCAGAAGAACATCGCCAAGGCCGCGCTGCGCGAAGGTCAGTGTTGATCCACGGGCTCCGGTGTCAAGCACAGGGACATTCTTGTATAATGCCTTAATGAAGTTTTTAGCCTGTTCTTTCGAGCCGGTCTGTTTTTCTTTATATCCCCATGCAGCCAGATAGTTCCAGCGAGCACCGCCTGATGTTTTCGGGTTCGGGGTGATGACCGAAACGCCAGGCTTTACAACGTCGTCCCATGTTGCAATGTGTTTTGGATTACCTTTCCGTACCACGAATACAATGGTTGAGGTATAAGGTGTGCTGTTGTTGGGCAGCCGCTGCTGCCAGTTTGCGGGCAGGAGTTTGCTGTCGGAGATTGCGTCAATATCGTAGGCAAGTGCCAGTGTTACAACATCAGCTTCCAGACCGTCAATGACTGCCCGGGCCTGTTTTCCCGAACCACCGTGTGACTGGTCGATTTGCACTGTTTGCCCGGTTTTTTTTTGCCAGTACTGGGCAAAAGCTGCATTTTCGCTCTGATAGAGCTCTCTTGTGGGGTCATAGGAGACATTGAGCAGTTTTATCACCGCAGCTTCAGCGATAGTTCCCGGAAGTCCGGATGCCGCAATCAATGATGCCGTAATGGTGATTTTTTTTATCCATGCAAGATTCATGTTTTTCTCCTTTGTATTTGATTTTTCAGTGTTGTTGTGCAAAAAATTGTCATAAAAAAAGCCGGCTTCCTTCAGGTGTCAGGAACCGGCCATAGCAAAAATGCTCTCTGGTGTTACCTGTTACACTCGTATATCCTCATGTCAGCGACATTGCTTAGACGACAGCAAGAGGTGCCGCAGCAGATCAAATTATTTACAGTTAGCGTGTGCATATTCTCTCTGTTTAGTTCACGATTGTTAATAAAGCGGAATGTTTTCAAGGTTTCCAAGCGTATACCATAAATATACCGTAAAGATGGTATGCTGGCCGGTGAGGAGTGAGGTCACGGGTGTGCGGTGGATTTTACAGGAAGGTGTTTACAGCCAGGAGCCCACTTTTCGCGCTGCGGTGAAGCTGCTCCAGGCGAGTGCGGAAAGAAGCATGTCGTCTCCCGGGAAGCTGGCTGAAAATGCATGGACGGTCGATTCATCGACTCTGTAGGGAGCAAGTGCCGTCAGGAGCACCAGCCGTCCGGCACTTTTATCCGTTACTCCGAGCGGTGATATTGCCTCTTCACACCACAGGTTGTTTATTCCGGGGTCACTTCCGTTCCATTTTTCCACCGCGTTGCCCACCACGGCTCTCACTTCTGCGGAAAGCGCAAAGGCACCGGAACGCTCAATCGAGTGAGCGAAGCGGGCAAACGCTCCGGCAATCGTTTTTGATGGTTGAGCCCAGGAGAGGTCACTTGGCAGCGGGGCTTCCGCGAGGAGCTCAAGCGATGCTCCCGGCTCTTTCGGGCGGCGTATCGCACCTCCAAAAAACCAGGCGGCCATCTGCATCGAAACCCTTTTCTGGAGGCCGCTGGTAAATGGCAGGGGAGAGGTACCAAGAAGAATGGTGACCATACGGTTGATATAGTGGAACAGCACTGCTGTACCTTTAAATGCCGGTGCATCTTCAGGAGAAAACGGCGGCTTCTGCAGAATCGGTGAACCGGGTGTCCGTGTGGCCGAAGCCCATGCGGCGGTCTCGCGGAGAAAGGGGTCGGCAAGGGCTTTCGGGTAATCATTTCCTGACGATCCGAGCAGCATGATGCTGTGGGCATCGAGACAGAAAGGACAGCGGTTGAGAGCCGAAACTGATGCCGCCACCACCTCCCTGGCATCACGGCGCCCGCTGCCAGCAAGCAGCGTCTCCCTGCAGGCCATCCAGACTCCTGCCAGCAGCTCCGGGACCGGCAGATGAAGCGTAAAGGGCTCAACCTCTGCCCCGAACTCCTTTTGCATCTGGGAAAGCACCTTGCCTGAAAGGCTCTCAGCAGAAGGGCGGGGGAGGGATTGGAAATATCTGATGCTCATAACGGCAGGTTATCTGTTTTGATACCATGAGCAACAATCAGGTGACGTCAAAAGTTTTCCGCTTTTTCAACCATCCCCATACGTTTGCAGGAGGTTGTGTCGCTGATG
>CAIMHT010000033.1 GCA_903840935.1 uncultured Chlorobiaceae bacterium | reverse complement strand
GGTTGTGGCCCTGGAGGCCGGGGGTTCGAGTCCCCTCATTCACCCATATAAGGCCCCATCGACTAGTGGTTAGGTCATCACCCTTTCAAGGTGGTAGCACGGGTTCGAATCCCGTTGGGGTCACACTTCAAAGCTCTGTTCATTGCCGGTACAGGGCTTTTTTTAATTCTATCAATGCAGATTTCCTTCTCCTTATGAAAATATCTGTCAGTTGGCTCAAAGATTTTCTTCCCTCCTTTTCTTCCGATACGTTTTCACTTGTTGAAAAACTCACTTTTCTTGGCTTTGAAGTAGAGGAGGTCCAGGAACCCTCTCTTCCTGACAATCTTGTTGTTGTAGGGCGAATTGAAGAGGTTATGACGCATCCGAATGCAGAGCGGTTGACCATTTGCCGGGTTGATGTTGGTCGTGAAGAACCTCTTCAGATTGTATGCGGTGCGCCGAATGTCAAAGCCGGGATGGTTGTTCCCGTTGCAACAGAAAAAGCGAAGCTTACAGCCTCCGACGGCGAAACGATCACCATCAAGCCGTCAAAAATACGCGGTGAGCGCTCTTTCGGCATGATTTGTGCTGCTGATGAGCTTGGGCTCTCTGATGACCATTCCGGCGTCATGGAGCTTGATGTGTCCTGCAAGCCCGGCGATCCTGTCGCCCGCTATCTTGCTGGCGATGTTGTACTTGATATTGCCGTCACTCCAAACCGTCCTGATGTGCTTTCTCACCTTGGTGTTGCAAGGGAGCTTGCAGGAGGCGAAGAGATGCGCTATCCCGAGCGGAAAGCAGTGGCATGTTCAACAACCGGTACTCTGGTTGACGTCATGGATGCCGTTGCCTGCCCCTATTATAATGCTGTGGTCATTAAGGGCGTAACCGTTGCCGAATCTCCCGCATGGCTTCGAAAAAAGCTTGAAAGCATCGGTTTGAGGCCGAAGAACAACATTGTTGATATCACGAACTATATTCTTCACGCCCTTGGTCAGCCTCTGCATGCCTTCGATTTTGGCAAGCTTGCCGGTGGGCGGATTGTTGTTAGAAATGATCGTCATGCCGACTTTATTGCTTTGAACAATATTGAGTATGCCGTCTCTCCTGGAATAACCGCAATTTGTGACGGTGAGGGAAAAGTTGCCGCAATTGCCGGAATAATGGGAGGATTGCATTCAGCCGTCAGTGAAGCTACAACGGATATCCTACTCGAATCAGCATATTTTAATCCTTCAGTTGTCAGAAAAGCATCAAAAGATTTAGGGCTTTCCTCGGATTCCTCATACCGTTTTGAGCGGGGTATAGACCCGAATAATGTCAAAAGGGCGGCAGAGTGTGCTGTGGCCCTGATTCTTGAACTTGCAGGTGGACGAGTTGAAGATGCCCAGGAGTCTGGATCTTCAGCGCAAGAGTTGCTTCAGGTTCCGTTGAGGCCTGCGCGGGTTAATTCTTTGCTTGGCAGTTCGATAGCCGCATCAGAAATGGTTACGATGCTCGAAGGGATCGGGTTTTCAACCGCCACAGGAGCGACCGGGGAGTCGATTACCTTTACGGTACCCTCCTTCAGGGTCGATGTTTCAGCGGAGATCGATCTTGTCGAAGAGATTGCTCGCCTTTATGGTTATGACAATATTCAGCCATCAGCCCGGATGGTGACCATCTATCCCCAATTCCGCAACGTTCCGGAATTTTTCACCGATTTTCTCCGTTCATTAATGGTTGGTTTGAATTTCCGCGAGATTCTTACCAATCCGCTCATGAAAAGAGAGGAGGCAGGCTTGTTCAGCGACAGGCTCGTTGGAGTTCTTAATCCAATCAGCGAAGGTCTTGAGGTGCTCCGACCAAGGCTCGTACCCGGATTTCTCAAGGTCATCAGCCACAATATCAGGCACGGGAGTAAGGATTTACGGCTCTTTGAGGTTGCGAGGGGATTTCAGGCTCTTCCTGATGCAGAGCGTTCCGGAGAGTCGTTGCTTGATGCGTTCAGTGAGCAGGAATCTCTTGTTATCGCCATGACGGGGAATCGTTTTCCGAGAATCTGGAACCAGTCGACAGAAAGGGTTGATTTTTACGATCTTGTTGGTGCCGTTGAGATGCTTCTGGAGAAGCTGAATTTACTTGATAAATCAGCGGTGAATATTTATAATGGAATCTCTGTCAGCATTGATGTAGAGTTGACAGTAAAGGGAAAGAGTTGCTTGAACAGGCTCGGCGTTGTTCAGCAACTCGGTTCAGACCTCTTGGGTAAATTTGATATTTGGCAGGATGTTTATATTGCGGAAATTGATGCAGCCGTGCTTGAACGCTGTTTCAATCCGGGTGTCACCTATGAGCCCCCGTCCAGATTTCCAGTTGTCCAGAGGGATATATCGCTTGTTTTGCCGCCGGATGTTTCGGTTCAGTCACTTGTTGAGCTTGTGCGCACAAGTGACCCTTTTGTCAGGAGTGTCTCTGTTTTTGATCTTTTTGAGCGCACCCAGGGGGATGGAGGTGAGCGCAGCGTAGCACTCTCTCTTGAAATTGCTGATTATAAGGGAACATTGCAGGACGAAAGAATCAGCGATATTCTTTCGAAAGTCGGCAGCAATGCCGAGAGTAAGCTTGGTGCGGTAATTCGACAAGTCTGATTCTCTTTGTTCTATGCACAATTCTGATGGGCAAAATAGTAAGGGGGAATTCAACCTTCTTGAAAAAAATATTGAACTCCTTGTTGCCCGGTTGACTGAATGCCGGAAAGAGAATGATGTATTACGATCTGAACTCTCAAGTCTGCAGAATATTCTGAGGAATTACAAGTTGCCCGGAAGCGTCGGTTCAACTGCTGTGGATGCGGCGGGCACTCCCGTCGGAGCGCTTGACTATGCTGAAAAAGTGCAGGTGAAACAGAAGCTTGTTCTGATTTTGCAGAAAATAGAGATGGAACTCAGGAACAATCAGGCCTTGTAGGACGGAAATGGAAAAAATTGATGTAAATGTTTATGGTTACAGCTATCCCTTAAGGGTCGAACGGCGGGAATTGACCGAAAAGGCGGCTCGTGATGTTGATGGGGCGATGCGGCTTTTTGCCGAAAAGGCCCCGACATTTGAAGCGGTAAAGCTGGCGGTTTTGGCCGCAATTTCTTTTGCCGAAAAGAAGGTCGAGCTTGAAGAGGAGATAGCGTTGCTGAAACAGAACATTGCCCGGCTTAATGTTTTTATAGGGCAAAATCTGCAATAAACCGTTACATTGACTGAGAAGAAATATCCGCACCGGCTGATTGGGGTGATTGTAAGTAAAAGAACTAACATCAAAAAACAGGGAGCCAAACTCTTCTTTTTGATTGCAGGCCTTACTGAATTTTCTGACCTTTATCGGGTCAGTTTTTTTCAGGAACAGTGGAAGCATTGTTCCATTGGAAGCAAAAAATCTGAAGGAGGCACCCACCGTGTAACACGGGTTCTTGGATCTTACACACTTTGGTCGTGGTGCGGTTTTTTTGTTTAAAACGTTGCCTCATCCTTGCGTATGAGAGCATGAAAATGGAGGAAGTTTAATGGGTATAGTTATAAACCTGTTTTTAATTGTTTTTGCGTCAGTTATTTTTTTTGCAGCAGGGTTTTTTATTGGACGTTATTTTCTTGAACGGATCGGAACGACCAAGGTGCTTGAAGCCGAGGAACGTGCGGTGCAGATCGTACAGGAGGCACAGAAAGAGGCCAACGAGTACAAAGAACTTAAGGTCAGTGAAGTAAACCAGGAGTGGAAAAAGAAACGTCGGGAGTTTGATCAGGAGGTTGTGATCAAAAACAACAAGTATACCCAGTTGCAGAAGCAGACACAGCAGAAAGAGGCGCAACTGAAAAAACAGAGTCAGGATGTCAAGGATCTTGAGCGGAAACTGCAGGATCAGCGCAAGGAGATAGAGTTGACTACGGAATCTGTTACCCTGCGTTCACAGGATCTTGAGCGGGTTATTGTCGAGCAGAACCAGCGCCTTGAAAGCATCAGCAACCTTCAGGCCGAAGAGGCGCGTCAGATGCTGATTGATAATATGGTTGCTGAGGCCAAGAAGGAAGCGACTGAAACCATTCACCAGATTCATGAAGAAGCTGAGCAGAAAGCCGGTCGTCTGGCGGAAAAAACGCTTTTGACCGCCATTCAGCGCATCTCTTTTGAGCAGGCTACCGAAAACGCACTTTCTGTCGTTCACATCCAGAGCGACGAACTCAAGGGACGTATCATTGGTCGTGAAGGACGCAATATCAAGGCGTTTGAGAATGCAACCGGAGTCGATATCATTGTTGATGATACTCCGGAGGTCGTTATTCTCTCCTGCTTCGATCCCCTGCGCCGCGAACTTGCCAAACTGACGCTCCAGAAACTTCTTGTTGACGGCATCATTCATCCCGTAGCGATTGAAAAAGCCTACGAAGATGCGAAGAAGGAGATTGACGATGTTATTATCAGTGCCGGTGAGGAGGCGCTCTCTTCGTTGCAGATTTCCGATATACCTGCCGAAATTATCGCCCTTATCGGCAAAATGAAATACCATACAGTCTACGGCCAGAACCTTTTGCAGCACAGTCGTGAGGTTGCCATGCTCTCAGGCCTCATGGCCGCCGAACTCAAACTCGATACCCGGCTTGCCAAACGCGCAGGTCTTTTGCACGACATCGGCCTTGTGCTGCCTGAAAGTGACGAATCTCATGCCATCACCGGCATGAATTTCATCAAAAAATTCAACGAATCTCCTGTGGTACTCAATGCCATTGCCGCTCACCATGGTGATGTTGAAAAAGAGTCTCCACTGGCAGATCTCGTTGATGCAGCCAATACCATCTCACTTTCTCGGCCCGGTGCCCGTGGTGCGGTAACGGCTGACGGCAACGTAAAACGCCTTGAAAGTCTCGAAGAGATAGCAAAAGGATTTCCCGGTGTTTTGAAAACCTATGCACTGCAGGCAGGAAGGGAGATCAGGGTTATTGTTGAGGGCGATAATGTCAGCGATTCACAGGCAGATGTGCTTGCCCATGATATCGCCCACAAAATCGAATCCGAAGCGCAATATCCCGGCCAGATCAAAGTCTCCATCATCCGCGAAAAACGCTCTGTTGCCTACGCAAAATAATCGGGTATCAACAGCTAAACGATTGGCCGCAAAAACCGGCGGTCTGAGATGACAAAAAGGGCTCCCTGAAAAGGCAGCCCTTTTGCATTGGTGGAGGGAAACCTCAAATCTCTCCCTTGGTTGACGGTATTTCTGTGCCGGTTATGGCTATCGCGGCCTTCATGGCATAAGCAAACGACTTGAAAAGCGCCTCTATTTTGTGGTGCGTATTCTCTCCATCAAGGATTGAAAGGTGGATATTGGCTTTCAGTGTTCCTGCAAGCGAAATGAAAAAATGTTCCACCATCTCCGTTGAAAATCCCTGAATCACCGGACGGTTGAATTCCGCATGGAAGACACACCAGCTTCTCCCTCCCAGATCAAGGGCACAACGTGCCAGCGCTTCATCCATCGGGATGATTGCCCAGCCATAGCGAGCGATTCCCCGCTTGTCACCAAGCGCCTCGGCAATGGTGCTCCCAAGCACAAGGGCAATGTCTTCAACGGTATGATGATCATCAACATCAAGATCCCCAGAGCACTCCAGCGTAAGGTCAATACCGGAGTGTTTGCAAAAATTTGTCAGCATGTGATCAAGAAAGACCACCCCCGAATTCACGGAGCTTCTTCCAGAGCCGTCAAGCGTCACGGTTGCGGTGATGCTGGTTTCTTTGGTGGTTCTGCTTACCGTGGCGCTGCGCGCTGCTCTTGTGATTTCTTCTGACATGTGTATGGAAATTATCGGATCAATTTGTTGAAAAGGTACATAAACAAGGTGAGCAGCAAAGAGAGCAGCAATGAGGTGCCAAGCGGAAAATAGATGCGAAAGTTTTCCCGTTCTATTTTGACGTCAAGAGGAAGGTTGCCGAACCAGTTGAGCCAGCTCCATGAACCAGCCTTGGCCGAAGCCATCATCAACAGGCCGAAAACAACAATGGCGACGCCCGTTATAACAACTATTTTGGCAGTATCAGCCATCGCGATTTGGATATTTTTGAAAAGTTGCTAAATTTAGGCCTTCTTCAGAGGAAGATACGATATTTGCAAATTTATTTAAGCGGCTGGAAATGCATGTTTTTATTGTCATTGTCGGGTTACTTGCATCGATTCTGCTAATCGGGGTCATTTTGTTGCAAAGCCCCAAAAGCGGCAGTGGCCTGACTGGTGGTATTGCAAGCCTTGGTACCGTTCAGACGCTTGGAGTAAGAAGGACTGGTGATTTTTTAAGCAAGATGACGGCGATTCTTGCAGGAGCCGTGATGGTTATCTGCTTTATCGCTGAATTTACTCTTCCGGGCAGAACAACAAAGAGCGCTCCAGAAAGTGTTATGCAGCAGAATATTCCGGCATTGCCTCCTGCACAAGTTCCAGCTCCGGTTGGTACGGTGCCTTCAGCCCCAGCGCTTCCTGCACTGCCGGCAAAATAGATTTTCTGCATCCGTGGCTCAATGGTAGAGCAATTGACTCTTAATCAATGGGTTGGAGGTTCGAGTCCTCCCGGATGCACCATAAAAAAATAAAGACTTACAGGTTACGGCTTGTAGGTCTTTGTTTTTTATAGCCGTTACTGGGGTGTTTTGGAGAGTGCTCATCAGCTCTCAACTCCTGTGCCCCTCACCTTATCCCTTCAACGTGCTTGATACCGTCGTTGCCGCTGTACTGCGGATTGTTGACTTTCGCTGAAACCGGGTGAATTTGAGGTTTCTCGTCACCAGACAAAACAGGCAACTTCACAGAATCAGGCCTCCCGCCAGTATTGCCCCTCTGTGTATCATCCGATTATAGCTTATATTCTTCTGTCGTAAGCCTGTTCGAACCAGGCCGTCACGGTCGGGGCCATCATTGCAAAAATGGGGAGTCAAAGAGAGCACTTTTTATGAAAATCATTGATCGTTATATCCTGAAAGCGCATATCGGGCCATTCCTGTTTGCTTTTGTCACCATTATTTTTGTTCTGATACTCCAGTTTTTTACCACCTTTGCCGATCGCTTCATCGGCAAGGGCATCGGATTTTCCGCCATTGTTGAGCTTATTGCGCTGCAGTCGGCATGGATGGTCGGGCTTGCGGCTCCCATGGCTGTTCTTGTTGCCGTTGTCATGACATTCGGTTCCCTGACAACCACCTCTGAAATGACGGTTTTCAGGGCCACCGGTATCTCTCTTTATCGGATTATGATACCGGTTCTCCTTGCGGGCCTTTTTCTTTCACTTTTTGTCGAACGGTTTAATAATGTGGTGCTTCCCAAGGCAAACTATTTTGCGAAATCGATGATGGTCGACATCGCACGCTCAAAACCGTTGTTTGGATTAACGGAAAACGCCTTTTCAACCCTGCTTGACGGCTACTCCATCTTTGTTCGAAACTCAGATGATGCTTCAAAAGAGTTGAAGGGTATTGTGATTTATGATGCCACCAGGCATGGTTATACTACTATGGTGACGGCTGAAAAGGGCACCGTTGATTTTACCGGTGATTACCAGTATCTGGTCATGACGCTGTTCAATGGTGAAATTCATCAGGTAGGCCTGCCGGATCATAAAAACTACCGCCACATGAGTTTCCGGATGCACCGTTTTGTTTTTGAGTCATCGGGCTTCGGTTTTTCACGCTCTTCCGAGAATCGAATGCGTTCAGGTGATACCGAACTTTCAGCAAAGGAGTTGCTTGTCATTGGTGATGAGTTCCAAAAAAGAATTTCAGCATCAGAAAAGCTTATAAACAGGCCGCTTGAACAGGTAAGGCAGTGGATTGCGGAAGGCAGTTCCGGGACTCCCAAAAAGCCCGTCAGATCATTGAAGTCTCCAGGGAAAACGGGAGCGGCAGTCGCAGCGGCTTATGTGGATCGCCAACTTCTTCAGCTTGACGGGGAACTCAAAAGTATCGAAGCAAACCGGAACATGTACAACCGCTATATGGCAGCCTATCATAAAAAATATGCGCTCTCTCTTGCCTGCTTTGTTTTTGTACTTGTTGGCGCCCCCCTTGGTGTTCTTGCGAAGCGCGGCGGGTTTGGTGTTGGTGCTGCCATCTCGCTTATCTTTTTTGTGCTTTACTGGATGCTCATGATTTCCGGAGAAAAAATTGCCGAACGGGGTATCCTCGATCCTATGATCTCCATGTGGCTGGCCAATACCGTTATGATTGTGGTCGGTATTGCCCTTATGGTCAGACTGAGCGGCTCGGTCTTCAATACCTCAAGGTAGTTGGGGGAGGTAAAAAGGAGTTCAGATGCAGTTGTTTCCTTCACCTTTCTCTTTATATCCGCAGCAGAGTTCTTTCTTTAATCCTTTGTCATCAAGGCAGACGAAGGTGATGTGCGTGCTGAAAGCCATAACCCTGTCACCGGTCTCAATACTTTTTTTGTAGACGCGTACGGTGTATTCAATTGAGGTACGTCCGATTTTGTTCTTCTCAGTCACAAAACAGAGGATTGAACCACCCCGAATGCTTTTTTTAAACTCAACTTTATCCATGCCAACCGTCACAAAATTGCAGCCAGGATAATCAAGAGAGACGGTGATATAACCGATTTCGTCAATCCATTTCAAAAGGTTGCCGCCGAAGAGAAAACCGTAATGGTTGAGATGTTCGGGAAGGACAAGTTTATAGGTTTCCATTGCAAATAAATATAATTTTTGAGCAGGCATATATCATTTATCAATTTAAATCCGACAGCGGCTATAAACAAGAGCTGGTATCATATAAATTCACCCGGTGATAAGTTGATGCGATAAACTCACACAAAACCGAGAGATTGCCGTAACAAAAGCCGTGGGTATAGGGAATAGTTTACTGCATTTTTTGTTTCCTTTAGAAAAAAATCTTATAAGGAGTTAACGAAAAACTGAAGGGAGTTTCTGTTACAGGAAAAAAATCAGAAAACCCGTCAAATTTCAGTACACTTTTTGTATTTTCAAAACAAATGTGCGTCTTGGTTACTTGAATTTTAGTAATGGTATCATGGCGCGATTGATTCAAAATTGCAACAGTCTGCAAGCAGAAACTTATAACGGTAAACGATTACGGAATGAGCTGGTCTACTAAATTTTTTGGTCACAAACAAGATCACCTCAATCAAGAATCATCTGAACAGCTTTATTTCGCAACAACTTCGTCCACTTTTACAGTTGGCGACGAGTCTCTTCTCCAGAATTTTGTTTTGATTCGCGGTGGTGAGTTTACGATGGGCAGCCCTTTTACTGAGTTTCTTCGCGGCAGTGATGAAACTCCGCATCAGGTACGGGTGAGTGATTTTTTTCTGTGCAAATATCCGGTGACTGTTGCCGAGTTCAGGAGCTTCGTGGAAGCTTCTGCCCGGACTGAAGCAGAAAAAGCGGGAGCAGACGTAAACAAGCGTAACGAATTATCTGGCAGTGTGCGATTTCATGGTGAAGATAATCACCCTATGTTACATGTGAGCTGGTATGACGCGGTAGCCTACAGCCAGTGGCTGACGGAAAAAATAGGGAAGCAGTTCCGGATACCGACTGAGGCTGAATGGGAATATGCTTGCCGTGCAGGAACCACAACGCCCTTTAATACCGGAGAGGAGTTGATGAGCGGCAACGCCAACTATAACGGTGCTAATCCGTATAAAAGTCCCTATAAAAATCCGTACAAAAATCCGTTTACCAACAATCAGAAGGGAGTGTATAGAGGGAAGAGTGTTGCGGTGAACAGTTTTTCGCCGAATGCGTGGGGTTTGTACAACATGCACGGCAATGTCTGGGAGTGGTGCAGTGACTGGTTCAGCAGAACCTACTATGACGAATGTAAAGCGGAAGGTACCGTCTCCAATCCTGCGGGCTCAGCAACCGGTTCGCTCCGTGTGCTTCGTGGAGGGGGATGGAATTGCGACGCGAGGCTTTGTCGGTCGGCTCATCGTTTCAATGCCTACCCCTATTTGCGTAAAGACTGCGTTGGTTTTCGCTTGGTACTTGTCCCGTAGTCAGTTGGCAGCTCATTTCTGTGCCCGGTGAATTGTCGGGATTATAAAGGATAAGTTGAGTGTCATTACCACTCGTTGATAACTAACCAGAATAAAGGAAAACTTTTATGGGTCTGCAGCTTGGTGAAGCCATAAAAATTGTGGCGCAAACAAAAGTCTATCTTCTTTACCGGACAGTGGTCTACAGCGCTATCGCCTTTGTCGTGGCGCTCTTTCTTGCCATTCTGGTGCTTATTGGCAGCGTATTCGGGAGTGGCGCGGCGGTTATCCTTTTCTTTATTGCGCTCTTTGCCGGTGGCTTTGGTTTCAGGCTGCTGCGTGAATATGTGCTTTATCTCCTTCAGGCTGGCCATATTGCCCTGATTACGGAGATTGCTGCAAAAGGGAGTTTGCCGCAGGATATTTCGCAGACGGTGTGGGCAAAAGAGCGGGTGATGCACTATTACAAGGAGGTGAGTGTTCTTGCCCTTGTTGATCAACTTGTGAAGGGCGTGCTTGTTTCGCTCAATCGGACGCTCTTCAATGTTATGAATGCGCTGCCCATACCGGCGCTTGAAGGTCTTGCGAGCATGGTGCAGCGTATCGTGAATTTCAGCCTTACCTATATTGATGAGTCGG
The DNA here is from genome assembly GCA_903840935.1 of uncultured Chlorobiaceae bacterium. Lineage (GTDB taxonomy): Bacteria > Bacteroidota > Chlorobiia > Chlorobiales > Chlorobiaceae > Chlorobium. The sequence goes on along the minus strand of CAIMHT010000033.1, from coordinate 22,718 downwards.
TTATCGCCTATACTTTTCGTACCGGAAACGAGAATGTTTTTGATGCCGCCAAATCAGGGATTGTTATCTACTGCCAGTCATGGAAAGCGTTGTTGAAAAATGCCGTGGCATTGACGCTTCTCAGCTATGTTTTTGTTGTTTTGACGACTATGCTCTTTATGATTCCCTTTGGTGTGCTTGCGTTTGTTCTTCCCTCTTCTCTTGGTTTTTTAAAGTTTGCCCTCTTTGTGTTGGCCATTTTTCTCGGCATATCGGCAAAATGGATACTTTTCGATCCGATTGCCTGTACGTCTACCTTGCTGACCTTTTTGAAGGAGGCGGAATCGACAAAACCTGATCCAGCATGGGAAGCAAAAATTGAGGCGGTCAGCGACAAGTTCCGCACCCTGAAGGCCAAAGCCGCAGAGGCGACGAGCACTCCGGCAGCATCGGGGTTGCAGGAATGATGAGCCAATACCACATTGCAGTCATCGTCGATTCTCTTCGTCGGGGTTTATTCGACGGCAAGCGAGCCTGCATCAAGTACACTCTCTGATGCCGGGAGGGGCTGAAAGAAGGAGCTTTTCGCTCAAGACGCTTCTTGGTTTTCTTGGCCCGGGGTTTCTTGTAACGGTCGGTTTTGTCGATCCTGGCAACTGGGCTACCAATATTGAGGGAGGATCCAGGTTTGGTTATGAGCTGCTCTGGGTGGTCACGCTTGGCACGCTCATGCTGGTGCTCATTCAGCATTTGGCGGCCAAACTCGGCATTGCCACCGGAAAATCTCTGGCTGTTAACATTCGCGACTATTTTCCCGGGCCGGTCACAGCGTTTCTGGGTGTCAGTGTTGTACTTGCCTGTATTGCAACCGATGTTGCCGAGCTTCTGGGAGGTGCTATCGGATTCACTCTGCTTTTGGGTATGCCGCTCTGGGTGGGAGCGCTGTTGACGCTTCTGATTGGGCTCTTCCTGATCATCAGCCAGCGTTACCATCGGGTAGAAACCATCATTGTGGGTTTTCTCGGCATGATCACCCTCTGCTATCTTGCCGAACTTTTTATCGTCAGGCCGGAGTGGAGTGAGGTAGCCTCCGGTCTTGTTGTGCCAAGGGTTGGCCGGGAGAGTATTTATGTTGCTCTGGCCATTCTCGGGGCGCTGGTGATGCCGCACAATATTTTTCTCCATTCAAATGTTATTCACAGCAGGGAGTGGGGGATTTCGGAGGAGGAGAAGAGGGAGCTGCTCCGCTATGAAAAGATGGATACCATCCTTGCCATGACGCTCGGCTGGGTGGTGAACTCTTCGATGATCATTGTTGCTGCTGCGGTATTTTTCGGCAACCACATTCCGGTCAACAGCATTGAGCAGGCATCAGCAACGCTGAAGCCACTTGCCGGAGCGCTTGCCGGGTTGCTGTTTGCCGTTGCCCTTGTTTTTTCGGGTGTCGGCTCTTCTATCACCTCCTCCATGGCGGAAGCCGATGTGATAACGGGTTTTCTCGCCAAACCGGCGGATCCCCGAACGACTTTATACCGCATTGCGGTTTTTGTTACGGCTATTCCTGCGCTGCTCGTTATTCTCTTCAGTCTTGACAGCTTTCGCATCCTGATTGTGAGCCAGGTGGTTTTGAGCCTGCAGCTTCCCTTTACCCTTGTGCCGCTTTTGATGCTCTGTCGTAGTCGAAAGGTGATGGGTTGTTTTCGAAGTGGAAATGTCGAGTTTACTGCCGTCGTTCTTGTTGCAGCGCTTGTTATCGCCCTCAACGGCTATTTTCTTTATACGACCATGACAGGAGGAAGCTGAGATGAAGGTTTATCGGGATATTCTTGTTACCATCGACTGTTCATCGGTTGATGATTTTCTTGTTGAAGAAGTTTCGGCGCTTGCTTTGCAGCTTGGAGCCACGCTGCATCTGCTGCATGTTGTGCATTCTCACACCCTTGATCAGGAGCGTTTTCTTCGTGCAGAGTCGACGCTTATCCTCGACCGCTACCGTCATAAGCTTGAGATGGAAGGGATTGGGGTCAATGTTGTGGTCAGAAGCGGAGAACCGGATCGGGAGATTCTCAAGGAGATTGAGGAGAAGAGCTACGATCTCGTGGCCATGGCCGCCCATGGCCACTCCCTGCCGGAAAGAATTCTATTTGGCAGTGTCTCAAGGACTTTGCGGCAAACGATCTCCATCCCTCTGCTCCTCGTCAGGCCGGATCACTGAAAAGCCGGTTTGATGGCTTTACAAACAGCACCTCTTCCCGCTCAACAATCACCTGGCCCGGAGCGAGCTTTTTGCCGCGCCTGACATACTTTTTCAGGGTGTAGATCACCGGAACCAGTGCGGAGTGTTTTGCCGAAGAGTACCAGGCGGCAATTTCGGCGGCTTGCCGGATTACGGGGAGGTTGTTGAGTGTTGTGCCCTTGAGAACGCAGTGTGAGCCTGAGGAGCCCCGGGCATGGAGCCAGATGTCGTTGGGCCTGGTGTTGCTGAAGGTGAGGAGTTCATTGTTTGCTGCATTTTTACCAACAAAAAGGGTGATGCTCCCAGAGAGGCTAACGCTTCTGAATGGCGGGGCTGTACGGATATTTTTCAGTGCCGGAGTGCCGCAGCGGCCTGTTTGAGCGCTCTGCTGCTGAAGAAAGCGGCGTGCCTCCCTGGGGCTGGAAATGCTCTCTGTTGCGGCAAGAAGCTCTTGAAGTGCCACCATCTCATTTTGAAGCGTGGCTTGCCGTGCTTCCATTTTTTTGTGTTTTTCCCTGGTTTTTGCGGCTTTTGAAAAGTACTCTTCTGCATTTTTCTGCAACGTCAGGGCCTCTTTTAGCGCAATGATTTTGTCGGGTGCGTCGGGTTCAAAAATGTTTTTGACGATGATGCTTTTCCTCTCTGTTCTCGTCTGGTAGAGGGCAGCCATAAGCAGGTGGCCGCATTGCTCATAGTTCCTCGCAAATTGATCAAGCAGTTCGGGGTTGAATCCATCAAGCGCTTTTCGGTTTCTTCCGAGTTGCCGCAGCAATTTTGCTCGTACTTCTTTTAACGCATCTCTTGTCTCAAGAATGCGCTGCATAGTGAGGGTGTAATGGGCAAGTCCCTCAAGTACGGAGTCAAAAGAGCGCCCGGTTGTATCGGCGTTGTGCAGAAGGGTGAAGTGCGGCTCTCCATCCTCTTTTTGTGAAACACTTGGCTGCGGGTCGAGCAGTTCATAAAATATTGACTGAAATGCGGTGAAGAGTGCTTCGGGGTTCTCCTCTTTTCCTGCCCGCTTCAGCACTTCGCGCACCAGTCTCCGATCAAAGCCTGGAAGGGTTGCCAAAACTTTTTCAGCAGTGCCTTCGTCGTTCAGTGTGTTATATCGCTCCAAAAAAATGGCCCTGTTCATGGCGATGGTTTCAAGCTCTTTTAAAATTCCGGGAGAGTTATGGGCTGACTGATAGGGCTGGCCGGTGAGTGAGCTTTTATGCTTGAAGGTATCGGTAATCCGGTTCTCCCTGACAAGAAAGAGGTTGGTGTCTGAACTGAAGAGATGCAACACCAGGATGGCCTCATCAGCAAAATGGATATGGATTTCCCGGTCAAAGGGTGAGATCGCAACGCCTCTTAAGGGTTGCATGGAGAGTTCGTGGAATAAGCTTGCCGAGTTGCGTATCATTCTTTTCTCACCTTCTCTTGTTGAGAGGCAGAGGAGGGGCGTGTGGGTGACGAGGGTAAGTTGCACGCGCTGATCGTCGGGGGTTATGAAGGCGAGGATCACCTGATTTTTATGTTCTGAAAAGATCTCGGAGAGGTACCCGCCCGCAAGACGCTGATGCAGTTCCATGGCCGCATGGTAGAGGGTAAAGTAATTTCGTAGCATGATCTCAATAAGCTGGTTGCGTGAGGGCCATCTTTTTTTCTATTTTAAGGGTGAGAACAGGGCTCTTGATCATATTTTTTCAAAATATCAAAATACCGGACTATGGCGGAAGAAACAAAGAGCGGATGTTGCTGCCAGGGGGAGAACGTTGAGGGAGATTCAGTTGCCGAAAAGCGACTTGGCTGGCATGAATATTTCATGAATGTAGCTCATCTTATTTCACGCAGGGCAACCTGTACAAGGGGTCATATCGGGGCGGTCATTGTTCGGGAGAACAGTATTCTTTCGACCGGATACAATGGAGCGCCATCAGGGCTTCCTCACTGCAATGACAGCAACTGCCGTATCTACCGTAGTATTCATCCTGACGGGAGTGTTGAGGAGAACTGTGTCAACACGATTCATGCCGAAATCAATGCCATTGCCCAGGCGGCAAAGCACGGCGTGTCGATCAAGGATTCCGATATTTATATTACCGCGAGTCCCTGTATTCACTGTCTGAAAGTGCTCATCAACGTGGGTATAAAGACCATTTACTATGACAAACCCTATAAAATTGAGCATATCGATGAACTGCTGAGGCTTTCAGGCATCAGGCTGGTTCAGGTCAACATGCAGTCTGGTCAGAAGGGGTGAGGATGGAGCTTCGTGATGATGCTTTTTTTATGAGGCGCGCTCTTCAGCTTGCCTCGCTTGGCGCCGGAAGTGTAAGCCCCAACCCCATGGTCGGCGCGGTTATCGTTTTTAACGGGGAGATTATCGGTGAAGGGTACCATCAGCAGTTTGGTGGCCCTCATGCTGAGGTGCATGCCATCGCTTCCGTTGCCGATGAAACTCTGCTTTGCCATTCAACGCTTTATGTGACACTTGAGCCCTGTTCCCATTTTGGAAAAACCCCACCATGCAGCGATTTGATTGTTGACAAGGGGATGATGCGCGTGGTCATCGGCTGCCGTGACCCTCACCTCAAGGTTGCCGGAAAGGGGATTGCAAGGCTTCATGCCGCAGGGATTGCGGTGACGGAAGGGGTGCTTGAGGCGGAGTGCGTGAAGTGCAATGAAGCCTTTATCAAAAGTCATACAACAGGACTCCCTTTTGTTGCCCTGAAGCTGGCTCAGACGCTTGATGGCAAAATTGCAACTTCGCTCGGGGCCTCCCGCTGGATTACCGGTGAGGAGTCAAGGAGTGAGGTGCACCGACTTCGGAGCGTCTATGATGCGGTGATGGTCGGTGAGGCGACGGTTCGTGCCGACGATGCCCAGCTTACTGTCAGGCACTGTTCCGGTCGTAATCCGCTCAGGGTTATTCTTGATTGCAGGATGAGTCTGCCGCTTGAATCGAAAATTTTTGATTCCGAGGCGCCAACTCTTGTTGTTGCATCATCCGTCTATGCTGGTTTGCCCAAGGCCGCACTTTTAAGGGATAAAGGGGTGACGGTGCTTTTTGTCGAGGAGCATTCCGGCAAGCTCGATTTACACCAGGTTCTTGTGGAGCTGCATAAGCGACAGGTACTCTCAGTGCTCGTTGAGGGAGGAAGCCGTTTGTCGGCATCATTCATTCGTGAAAAGCTTGTTGATAAAATCCTTATATTTATAGCACCGAAACTGTTCGGAGGTGACGCTTTGAGTGCGTTTGCGCCACTTGGCGTGAGCATCCCTGGTCAGGCCGTAAATCTCTGTTTCGGGTTACCGCAGTTTTTTGGCCGTGATCTGCTTGTCGAGGCCTATGTTGAAGCTTGAACCGGAGAGTCATAATCAGAGAGATAACATAAAACGGGGTTTATGATGGCTAAGAAATATCCAAAAAGGAGGCTTCTTGTGGTTGATCATTTTGTCAATAACAGCGATCTTGGAAAGCTTATTTTACGGCTTTTGGTTGGTATACTGCTGCTTTTTCACGGAATATACAAGCTTCAGCACGGATATGGTTTTGTGGAGCAGATGCTTGTCAAAGCCGGTTTTCCTGGCTATTTTTCACACTTGGTGCTTGTTGGTGAACTTCTGGCTCCTTTTTTTATGATATTGGGGCTCTATACCCGTCAGGCAGCCCTGATTCAGGTTTTCGTCATGCTGATGGCAATTTTTCTTGTTCATACCAGAGAGTTCTTTTCGGTTTCATTGCATGGCGGATATGCTCTTGAACTTCAGGCATTCTATCTCTTTGGCGCACTTGCGGTTTTCTTTCTTGGCGCTGGACGGTACAATCTCGCTCGTGGCATCGGTCCGTGGGATTGATGGCGTTGACTTACACGTTTGTGGCTTTTTCAGCAACTTCTTCTAACCGAAAACTATTCTTTTTATGGCACAGATCACCTTTAAGGGCACTCCAGTTGAAACCGTAGGCACTCTTCCCGCCAAAGGTTCCGAAGCTCCTTTTTTCTGTCTGGTGAAAACCGATCTTTCTGAAGCCGGACCGGCCGATTTTGCAAGCAAAAGACTGGTTCTTAACATCTTTCCGAGCCTCGACACGCCGGTCTGCGCGACTTCTGTCAGACGATTTAATCAGGAGGCAGCATCGCTCGACAACACCGTTGTGCTCTGTATTTCCGCAGATCTGCCCTTTGCGCAGAGTCGTTTTTGTGAAACCGAAGGGTTAAAAAATGTTGTCTCACTTTCAGTCTTCCGCTCTCCCCAATTTGGTTTGGATTATGGAGTGACTCTTGTTTCCGGCCCTCTCAAGGGGCTTCTGTCGCGTGCTATCGTCATTATTGATGCCGACGGAATTGTGCGTTATACGGAGCAGGTCGCTGAAATTGTTGAAGAGCCGGATTACAGAGCCGCACTCAAGGTGCTCTCGTAAGAAACGATGTTTACAGGAATTATCAAGGATGTTGGCCGGGTGGCCGGAGTGGTAAGGAGTCAGGGTGGGCTGCGGCTCAGGGTGCAGTTCGGCAACGCGGCGGAGTTCAGTACTCTTTCGGTTGACGAGAGTGTGAGCGTGAGCGGGGCTTGCCAGACCGTTGTCGCTCATGGTGAGGGGTGGTTTGAGGTCGATACGGTCGAGGAGACGCTTTCGAAAACAACGCTTGGCTTGTTGCACCATGGCTCTCTCGTGAACCTTGAGCGGGCAGTTCGTCCCCTTGATCGCCTCGGAGGCCATTTTGTGCTTGGCCATGTTGATTGCTCAGCAGTTGTGCAGGCGGTCAGGGAGCTTGGCTCCAGCCGTGAACTCTGGATAGCCTTTCCTGATGCGTTCACTCCCTTTATTGTCTCTGCCGGTTCGATAACGATTGACGGGATCAGCCTGACCGTTGCAAAGCTTGAAGCGCAACTCTTTGCCGTGGCGGTTATCCCTTTCACCTTTGCCCATACCACCATTAATGAGCTGAAAGCGGGAAGCCGGGTGAACCTTGAGTTCGACATTCTTGGCAAATATGTGGCGCGTCAGCTTGGAACGCACTCCTTTGTTGTGACGGCTGATTCAAAAATCGATGAGGGATGGCTCAGGAAACAGGGATTTTAAATGGCTGGCACTGAACACTTGCATTCGGATCTTTTCGGCTTTTCCGCCTCCCCATCCGCCGGAGATTATTTTCAGCCTCTTGCTGAACGGGTTCGTCCGCGTACCCTCGACGATGTGGCCGGGCAGGAGCACCTGGTGGGGCCAAAAGGGCCACTCCGCAAATTTCTTGCCGGCGGTCAGATGCCCTCAATGATTTTCTGGGGTCCTCCCGGTTCCGGAAAAACCACCCTTGCCGAAATCTGCGCCACATCGCTTGCGTACTCTTTTGAACAGCTTTCAGCTATCGACTCAGGGGTGAAGGAGGTGCGCAAGGCGCTTGAGCAGGCTGAAAAATCAAGGCGAGCCGGCCAGAGGACGATTCTTTTTATCGATGAAATTCACCGTTTCAACAAGGCACAGCAGGATACGCTGCTTCATGCCATTGAACAGGGGCTCATTGTGCTTGTCGGGGCAACGACCGAAAACCCCTCTTTTGAAGTCAATGGCGCACTCTTGAGTCGGATGCAGGTCTATATTCTCAAGCCTCTCTGTCCTGAAGCGATTGACCAGGTGATTCGACGTGCACTGAAAGAGGATCGCCTGTTAAAGGAACTCTCCATTGAGATTGCTGATCCTGATTTTCTGTTGCAGTTTTCCAGTGGCGATGCACGCAAGGCATTGAACGCTGTCGAAGCGGCCATCTCTCTTCTTCCAAAAGGGGCGTCTACAATGGTGCTGAACAGGGAACTGCTTGAGCGTGTCCTGCAGTACAAGGCTCCGATTTACGACAAGGGAGGGGAGAACCATTATGACATTATCTCTGCCTTTATCAAATCCATGCGGGGTTCCGATCCTGATGCTGCGCTCTACTGGCTTGCCCGGATGATTGAGGGGGGGGAAGATCCAAAATTCATAGCACGGCGGATGGTCATCTTTGCAAGCGAGGATATCGGCAATGCTGACCCTTATGCCATAACGCTTGCCATCTCGGTCTTTCAGGCGGTAGCCATGATTGGCATGCCTGAGGCAAGAATCAATTTGGCACAGGGAGTAACCTACCTTGCATCCGCACCAAAATCAAACGCAAGCTATCAGGCAGTCAATGAGGCCATGAGTGAGGTAAAGTCGATGCAGGATCAAGGGGTTCCGCTCCATTTGCGCAACGCACCAACCAAGCTTATGAAAAGTGAAGGATACGGCGCCGGGTACCAATACCCGCACAGTTATCCCGCTCATTTTGTCCGGCAGCACTACTTTCCTGAAGGAATGGAGCCCAAGGCCTATTACCGCCCTGGAGAAGAGGGGCGCGAAAAATATATTAAAGAGCGTCTGAACCAGTTGTGGCATGAGCGTTACAGACTCTGATTGTTACGAAACCGGACGGCTCTTTGTATATTGTTTTTTTCATCAAGACAGACTTTTTTATGAACAGGATAAGACCGATATTGTTGTTGTTGCTGACTTTCCTTGTGCTTGCACTCCCTTTTAAGGAGGCCGCAGCCGATGCTTTGGAAGATAGCAGATCAATTACTCTTGATGATGCCGTACGTATCGGGTTAGAAAAAAGCCGCTCACTGGAGATTGCCAGACTTGACAAGAATATGGCGGGACAGAAAATCCGGGAGACATGGTCGGAGGTATTGCCCCAGATTTCCACCGCTTTTACCTATACCCGCACGCTGAAACCATCTGTTCTTCTTTTTCCTCCTGGCCAGGGACTTCCTACGACTCTTGAGACAAGCTCCGATAATGCAGGACATGCCACCCTTGATCTGCATCAGCCACTGTTCAATATATCGGCCATTACCGGTATAAAAGCCGCCAGCATTGTTCGCAAGATGAGTGAAGCGGCTTACCGCACGACTGAGGCGGCGGTTGTTGCCGACATCAAGATATCTTATTTTGATGCACTCATATCAAAAGATCAGTTGAAGCTGATTGAGCAGAGCGTAGCTCGCTGGGAGCAATCAAGAAAGGATACCCGTGCCATGTTCCGGCAAGGGGTTGCTGCTGATATTGATACCCTCAAGGCGTTTCTTTCGGTTGAAAACCTTCGCCCCGATCTTTTACAGGCGCAAACCCGGGTGGCGACGACCATGACAAAGTTGAAAAATGCTATGGGTATTCCAATCGACAACAGCATTGTCCTGACCGGGAAGCTTGAGCTCTCTTCAGCATCCTGTCCGTCAGATATTGCTGCGGCATATCGTGAGGCGCTTGATGCAAGGCCCGATCTTCGTCAGCTCGATTTTCAGGTCAAGGCGGAGGGTGAAAAAGTCCGTGCCGTCCGTGCCGAGCGCTTTCCTGTGATCTCGGCATTCGGTAAACTGGAGTTTCAAACAGCATTTAACGACAATATACGGTACGCTGATGCTGTCTGGCCGGCATCCTCTTCCGTCGGTCTTCAGTTCACCATGCCTCTTTTTACCGGTTATCGAATCAGCGCCCAGGTTGAGCAGGCCAGGATAGCGCAACTGCAAACCCGAACAAGACTTGAAGATCTGAAGGCCAATATAAGAGCTGAGGTTGAGGTAAGGATTTTAAACTTCAGGGAGTCGCAAAAGAGAATCGAAGTACAGAGTCAAACCATAAGTGTCGCCGAGCGGAGTTATAACATATCACTCCTGCGTTTCAGGGAGGGTATCGGCTCCCGGCTTGAGTTGACAGATGCCGAACTGCAGCTCAACAAGGCAAAAACCAACTATTTGCAGGCGGTATACGACTACCTTGTCGCCAATGTTCAGCTCGAAAAAGCGCTGGGACGCTCAAGGATTGAGGTTGCGTCACACCGTTGATTTTTTTCCCGGTGACGTTATGGACAGGCTCATTGATGGATACAGTAATTTATCCCGCAATTCGGTCAGTACATAAAATCCCACTTTTCATTGCACCAATATGCAATTGTGTAAGGACGAAAGATTTTTCGCCCCGACGATAGTGCCAATATGGAATTGAAATTTGCCGTTTTTTTTATGTCCGTGATTTTATAACGAAACACACCAGGCTTGATGCTTGCCGTGGCAGCAGTGCACCCATACTTGCTGCTGCGACCCCTTTCAGCAGTGCAGCTCCCTCTTGTGGAGCATGAAACCCTTTTTTCGTACTTTTGCAACGCAGTTTTTCGCTGTACAGTGTGTTGTAGATCGAATCTGGAAGGTAGGATTGGCGATTGATAACCCTCAGGGAATGTTTTTCAAGCAGTTTTTCAAGGGTTCCGGGCGGGAAATGGTAGAGATGGCGTGGGGCATCCCAGGCTATCCAGTGTTCGCGGTAGTGTTTTGCATCATAACTTTCGGGGTTTGGCAGGGCAATAATGAGCATTCCGCCCGCTGCAAGCTGTTGAGCGGCATTGCTAAGGGTTTCGTGGATGGCGTGAATATGCTCAAGGGCATGCCACACTATAATTCGATCAAAGCGCTTCTCCGGGGCTGTTGCTGCGCTCAGTGAAGGGGAGATATGCAGGCCGAAGTGCTTTGTGGCGTATGCTGCGGCCTCGGTATCAGTTTCAACTCCTGCAAGATTGCTGAGTGGAATTCCTTTTTTCAGGTGAAAATAGTTCAGGAGCTCTCCGGTTGAACAGCCGATTTCAAGTATGCGAACTTGGCTCAGGGGTTTTGATGTTCCCCTCAGGATAATGCGGGCTTTGTACCGAAGCAGGAGTGAGCGTGCGGCCAGATAGGCTTTGCTGCTGAACGTGGTGCTGTTGTGTTGATGCAGGTGGGGGTCATAGAGGCCCCGGGGATAATGGTGGGCTATTTCTGTGCTGTCGGGACGGGGGTTGAGCATGATGAGCCCAGAGGCATTTGAGCGCAAAAGAGACCATTGTTCTTCTCCTGAAGGGTCAAAACGGTTGGGTACCTGGAGCCAGGGGGTGAAGTCAGGCGAGCCGCTTATCGGGCAGGTAACGCTTTCCATTCCGTAAGTGCGGGCTATTGTTCTGTTGGCCCGGTGAGGTCAAGGAAGGCTTTTCTGAGGTTTTGATAGGTTGAGCGCATATCATTGCTGAGCACTTTGGCGTCGGCGAGGACGGGCATGAAGTTGGTGTCGCCCTCCCAGCGCGGGACGATGTGGAAATGAAGATGGTTGTCGACGCTTCCACCGGCAATACGACCAAGATTGGCGCCTACGTTGAAACCTTGCGGCCTCAAGGTGAGCTTCAGTGCCTTGATGGAGAGATCGGTCAACTCCATGATTTCAAGTTTGGTCTCTTTGTCGAGCTCTGAAAAGTCGGGGGTCTGCTGATAGGGGATCACCATGAGATGTCCACAATTGTAGGGGTAGAGGTTCATGATGATGAAGCATTTTTTTGCCCTGTAAAGGACAAAGCGCTTCTCATCTTCCTCTTGAGGAATGTCGGCAAAAACAGATTTTCCGTTTTCGGCAGCAGGCTTGTCATCCTTGAAAGACTGCATGTAGACTTCACGCCAGGGTGAATACATTCTGTTCATGGAGAAGAAACCCTGCTAAGTTGCATGTTTATTGAGAATGTACCAAAGATGGGAATCGAACCCACACGAGTTATTCACTCACTGGATTTTGAGTCCAGCGCGTCTACCAGTTCCGCCACTTTGGCCTGTTTTTGAGCGGTGCGAGAGAAGGGAATCGAACCCTCACGCCTCACGGCACTAGTTCCTAAGACTAGCGTGTATACCAATTTCACCACTCTCGCAGTACAGAAAAACAATATACGTGGTTTTTGTTCTAATAAAAACTATCTTTCAAGATACTTTTGCGGCGTATGACGCTAAAATTTTCATTCCGGTTTATACGTTTTTAAGCCTATGCCGTTTAACCTGCACCGTTTTGCAAACGTTATCTCCTGGGTGATCAGTCCGATTGTTGTTGCGCCAGCAGCGTATATTGCGATTGTCATGCTTGGATTTTGTGATGACGTTAGAAGTATATCTTATCTGGTGATACTCTTTGTTTCGAGTACGGTTGCCCCTGTTCTCCTGATTTCGGGCCTGAAAAAAGTCGGAAAAATTTCTGATTATAACATTCCTTTCCGTGAGCAGCGATTTCTTCCTCTGCTCGTGCTGATAGCCGTCAATGCCCTTGGTTATGAGTTTATGAAGCAACTGCATCCTCCAAGGCTTCTTACCGGCATACTGCTCTTTAATGCGGTCAATACCATCCTTATCCTCCTGATCACGCTCCAGTGGAAGATCAGCATTCATCTTTTTACCTTTACATCATCGGCAGGATTGCTCTTTATGCAGTTTGGTGTTGTTGCACTGTGGCTGCTGCTTCTTGTGCCGATCCTGATGTGGTCAAGAATTTATCTGAAAGCCCATAATTTTATGCAAACCCTTGTTGGATCCCTGGTTGGTTTTGCGGTGATTGTTGCCGAGTTAAAATGGTGGACGGGGCTGTGAAAAGGAAGAGATATGCCGTTGTTGTTACAACATACGGAGAGGTCGAAGCTGTAACGGTAAGGGGGCTCTGGCCGAGTTCAAGGAAAATTTTGAAGGTAGTCACTCGCCAGATTGTCAAAATACCTGAGGCAATGATCTATTTTGTTGCTGATTATCGTTCGACAAAGCATTATATCAACTGGAAGCTGAACCGTTACCGCTCCTCGCTCCTTGCCATCAACCGTGCGCAGAAAACCACGCTTGCACACGCTCTTGCCGGAAGCGGAAACCACTTTCTGTCAAAGGCTGACGTCGAAGTTTTTGATGCCTATTATTTTGTTCCGCCCTATCTTGATGAGATGCTTCCGCAGTTACAGAATAAGTTTGACGGGATTGTTGTGGTGCCGATGATTCCTGTTGAATCCGCATTTGCATGCGGAGTGGCATGTCAGATGGTTATCGATCTTTATGGCGACAGCATGTTCAGTCACGTCCGGGTAATGAGTAAGCTGTGGAAAGAGGATCGCCTTCATCGCATTTACATAGAGTATCTTTTCGGACAGCTTTCCGCATCCGTGCGTCTCCACCAAAAGGGCAAAATCGGACTTGTGCTGGTTATTCATGGTACTCTGGTGAAGAATCGCGCGGGGAATCCTCCGAAACTGTTTACCGGGCTTAATGAGACCATCGCGTTTTTTGAGGTGATGAAACGCAAAATTATGTCAGACCCTGAAAATATTTTCAGTGATGTGCGCCAGGGCTGCATCAATCATTCGACGGGAGGGGAGTGGACTGCCGATACCATTGAGCATGCTTTTGAGGAGTTCAGGCGTGAGGGGTATGAGGGAGTGGTCATGTTTCCCTACGGTTTTTTTGCAGACAACAGCGAGACGGAATATGATGCCCGCAAAAAACTTGAAGCGGCTGATTTTGCTGTATCCCAGTATGTCAGGTGCATCAACGATTCTCCGGCATTTGGTCGCTGGCTTTCCGATCAGGTGTTTGAAGAGCTTCAAAAGCTCTATGACCTGCAGGCTGCTTTTGAGGGTCTTGAACATAACCAGTAAATTCCACACCATTGAACATTGTAGACCAGCAAGAGAGAGAACAACTGGAAATGTCGCTTCAGCAGGATCCCGAAAATCCACAGAAGCAGTATGCACTGGCACGAATCTATATTGATCTGCAGCGTAATGCCGAGGCTCTTGAGTTGCTCGATCGCTGCATCCAGGTCAGGCGTCGCGATCCGGAGGCACTTTATGCGCGTGCGGTCACCAATCTGTCGATGGGCGTATACCGAAAAGCGGCGTGTGATTTGATGAAAACCATCGTGCTTGACCCTGGTTTTCTACAGGCCTACAAGCATCTTGGCTTTGTGCAGTTTACACTCGGCAAGGAAGATGCGGCTCTGAAAACCCTTAAGAAAGCGCTGGAGATCGATCCGGATTATGCTGAAATCTATTGCGTTTTAGGCGATGCCTACCTTGATCTTGGTGAGCTGGAGCATGCACGTGAGGCATTTGAAAAAGCGCTTGACCTTGAGCCCGACAACGCTGAACCCCACAGCAAGATAGCCATGTATTATCTTTCGAGAGGGGATATGAAGGGGCTTCAAAGGGAGTATGAAATATTAAAAACACTTGATGCTGAACTGGCCCACCAGATTGGAAGCCTTTATTTTGAAAAACCATGAAACTTTTTCCTGATTTTGAAACAAAGAAGCGGTTTATGAAAACCGGTCTTCCCATTATTGTTGGTATTGCGTGGTCTCCGATCATCTGGATTGTTGTCATGGCCTCTCTTGGGCAGGGAGTGTTTGTCCTTACCGGTTCATGGTTCTTTGTACATGCAATAACAATTGTTACGACGTTCTTTGTGACAGCCTTATTGTTGAGGACTTTTATGCGTACAGGAAGTAGATTTTACAGCGAAGGCAAGTAATCGCCTAAAAGAATTAGGCATTTGTTGAAAAAAATTATACCTTTAGCAAGGATAAGCCAAGCTTTACGGTCATTGTTCGATGCACTCTGAAAAGCATCTTTTTTTTCTGTGATCAAAGGAATTTTTTTTTATATTTGCGCTCCTGTAACCAGGTTATGTGTGCAGGAACGAAAGTACCTTGCTGTGTTCAGCCCGGGATTAACTCAAATTGGCGTTACATGGATCAGACTCTGAGTAATTTTGGCAATGTTTTTGCTTTCCTTGCCCTTGGTGTTGTATTCGTCGCCGGAGGTTTTCTCACCGCACGGCTCCTTCGTCCCAGCAGACCTAACCCCGTCAAAAATTCGACCTACGAATGCGGCGAGGAAGCTGTCGGCAGTGCCTGGGTGAAGTTCAATATCCGCTTTTATGTCGTCGCTCTTATCTTTATCATTTTTGATGTTGAGGTTGTCTTTCTATACCCTTGGGCAACCGTCTTCAAGAAACTTGGCGAATTTGCGCTTGTAGAGGCTCTTGTTTTTGCTGGGATTCTTGTGCTCGGTCTTGCTTACGCATGGGTAAAAGGGGATCTCGATTGGGTAAGGCCAACCCCGAATATTCCGAAAATGCCTGAAATGCCATCATCGAAATCAGGCTCTCTCAGAGGTTAACTCCTTTCACCATATTTTTTTGATTTTATGGGTTTACTTGATGCCGGGATAACAAAGCATAACGTTCTGGTAACATCGGTTGACAATGTTCTGAACTGGGCGCGATTGTCCTCTCTCTGGCCGATGGGTTTTGGTCTAGCATGTTGTGCCATTGAAATGATGGCGACAAATGCCTCCAATTACGATCTGGAACGTTTCGGTATTTTCCCCCGTTCCTCTCCCCGTCAGTCCGATCTTATGATCGTTGCCGGTACGGTTACCATGAAGATGGCCGAAAGGGTTATCCGTCTTTACGAACAGATGCCTGAACCACGATATGTTCTTTCAATGGGAAGCTGCTCCAACTGTGGAGGTCCTTATTGGGAGCATGGATATAATGTGCTCAAGGGTGTTGATCGCATTATTCCTGTCGATGTCTATGTGCCGGGTTGTCCGCCAAGACCTGAGTCGTTGATTGGTGGTCTGATGAAGGTACAGGAGTTGATTCGCATGGAGCAGATTGGTCTTTCCCGAGCGGATGCGCTGAAGAAGCTGGCTGAAAAAAGTGTTGATCCCCAGTTCGTAATTGAGCAGGAGCGTAAGGCTGCCGGAGTATAATTAAATAAACAGGCATACCATTCAGATGGAAGAAGGTAAGGTTTTATCGCAGTCGGTTCAGCAGAGTGCAGCGGCTTATGCGATTATCCATGAAAAATTCGGCGCAGCGGTGTCGGCTTTCGACGCCAATGAGACCATGCCGTTTTTTGAGGTTCTCGATACCGGGCTTTGGCCGGATATCGCTCTTTTCATGCGTGATCATGCAAAGCTGAAGTTCAATTATATGGCATGCCTGAGTGGTGTGGATTATCAGGCAGAAGAGAAGGTGGGCATTGTCTGCAATATCGAGTCGCTTGGTTTGTTCAATCACAAGCTGGCTGTAAAGGTGAAGTGTGCACGCAATGGTGGCTCAATACCGACTGTTGCTTATGTCTGGCATACGGCGAATTGGCATGAACGGGAGGCTTATGATATGTTCGGTATGCTCTTTACCGGCCATCCCGAATTGAGAAGAATTCTCTGTCCCGACGACTGGGAAGGGTTCCCGCTTCGTAAGGATTACAAGGTACAGGAGAGTTATCACGGAATAAAGGTGCCCTACTAACAGTGGTTTTAATAGTCAAAGCAGCTCAAGTATGCAGGAATTAGATACAACCGGACTTGGTTCGGTCAGGGTCACCCGAAAAAGCGATAATGTTGTCGTTATAGAAAAGGATCTTGCCACTGAGCAGATGGTCCTTGCCATGGGCCCTCAGCATCCATCAACACATGGAGTTCTCAAGCTGGAATGTCTTACCGATGGCGAGGTGATTACTGAGGCGGTACCCTATCTCGGCTATCTTCACCGCTGTTTTGAGAAGTGTTGTGAGAATGTTGATTATCCCGCTGTCGTGCCCTATACCGATCGCCTTGATTACCTGGCGGGCATGAACAGTGAGTTCTCTTATGCTCTGGCAGTTGAAAAGCTTCTTGATATTGAAATTCCCCGCCGTGTAGAGTTTATTCGTGTTATTGTTGCCGAGTTGAACCGAATTGCGTCGCATCTTGTCGCCATCGGTACTTATGGCATTGACCTTGGCGCATTTACACCCTTTCTTTTCTGCTTCCGTGACCGTGAAATCATTCTTGGTCTTCTTGAATGGGCATCAGGTGCCAGAATGCTGTATAATTATATATGGGTTGGAGGCCTTGCATACGATGTGCCATCCGATTTTCTTACGAGAGTCAGGGAGTTTGTAACCTATTTCAGGCCAAAAACGTTAGAGCTTTGCAACCTGCTCACCAAAAACGAGATTTTTGTCAAACGTACCCTTGGAATCGGCATCATGCCGGCGGATGTTGCCATTAACTATGGCTGGTCAGGCCCCATGCTTCGCGGTTCAGGTGTCAAGTGGGATTTGAGAAGAAACGATCCCTATTCTGTCTATCCTGAGCTCGATTTTAACGTTCCTGTGCCTGATGGCAAGCTTTCCGTTGTCGGCGACTGCCTGTCACGCCATCTTGTCCGTGCCTTTGAAATGGACGAGAGTCTTAAAATTATCGAGCAGTGTATCGACAAAATGCCTTCTGCTGAAGGGTTCAATCCAAGATCGGCCATCCCTAAGCGTATTCG
This sequence comes from uncultured Chlorobiaceae bacterium, assembly GCA_903840935.1. Taxonomy (GTDB): domain Bacteria; phylum Bacteroidota; class Chlorobiia; order Chlorobiales; family Chlorobiaceae; genus Chlorobium. The sequence continues at coordinate 5,359 of CAIMHT010000033.1, read as the reverse complement.
TCCAAAAGCCGGTGAAGTTTATTCGCGTGCAGAAAATCCGCGCGGCGAGCTTGGCTTTTACATACAGAGTGATGGAAAATCAACCAAACCCATTCGCTGCAAGGCCCGTTCATCCTGCTTTGTCAATCTTTCAGCGATGAAAGATCTTTCAAAAGGCCAGCTTATACCCGATCTTGTCGCCATTATCGGCAGCATTGATATCGTCCTCGGGGAGGTTGACCGATGAGTTCAACTGCTTTATCGCAATTTAGCATCCCTTTTCTTATGGGTAATAATCTCAATGCCTGGTCTGAAGCTCTGGCCGGGTTCAATCTTTTTGGGTTGCCTCTTGGTCTGGTCATTCTTGCGGCCATTCCCCTTGTTTTTATTGCACTCTACTCGCTTACATACGGAGTGTACGGCGAACGGAAGATTTCGGCCTTCATGCAGGATCGTCTCGGTCCAATGGAAGTTGGAAAATGGGGTATTCTGCAGACGCTTGCCGATATTCTGAAACTGCTTCAGAAGGAGGATATCGTTCCTACGTCAGCCGACAAGTTTCTTTTTGTTATTGGCCCAGGAATTCTCTTTGTTGGCTCCTTTCTTGCTTATGCGGTACTCCCTTTCAGTCCGGCATTTATCGGAGCGAGCCTCAATGTTGGCCTTTTTTACGCTATAGGTATTGTGGCTCTTGAAGTTGTCGGTATTCTTGCTGCCGGGTGGGGCTCCAACAACAAGTGGTCGCTTTACGGGGCTGTCCGCAGCGTTGCCCAGATTGTCAGTTATGAAATACCCGCCGCCATTGCACTCCTTTGTGGAGCCATGATGGCTGGCACACTTGACATGCAGAAGATCACCATGTTGCAGTCAGGATCGCTGGGTTTCGCACACTTTTTTCTGTTTCAGACGCCAATTGCCTGGTTGCCTTTTCTTATCTACTTTATCGCGTCACTTGCTGAAGTGAATCGGGCCCCATTCGATATCCCTGAAGCTGAATCAGAGCTTGTTGCCGGTTATTTCACCGAATACTCCGGTATGAAGTTTGCTGTTATTTTCCTTGCTGAATATGGCAGCATGTTCATGGTTTCCGCCATTATATCGATCGTATTTCTTGGTGGATGGAACTCACCGCTTCCCAATATCGGGCCGCTTGCCCTTAATGACTTGACAAACGGGCCTCTGTGGGGCGCATTCTGGATCATCACCAAAGGGTTCTTCTTTATTTTTGTACAGATGTGGCTTCGCTGGACTCTTCCCCGTTTACGGGTTGACCAGCTTATGTATCTTTGCTGGAAAGTTTTGACACCGTTTGCCTTCGTCAGTTTTGTGCTGACCGCAATATGGGAAGTCTATGTACCTTAAGAGAGTTCAACAGTCAACGACCGGGAAAGTAATGACGTATAGATTATGAGTGAGTATTTCGGGAATATAAAAACCGGGGCTGTCACGATTGCCTCCGGCATGGGAATAACCCTGAAGCATTTTTTCAATGCTATCCATCGCAAAGGTGATGCCGGTGTTGATGATGTAAACTATTTCCGTCAGGTTGACGGTCTGTGCACCCTGCAATATCCGCGGGAGGTCATACCGACACCGAAAAACGGCCGTTATCGTCTCTATAACAATATTGAGGATTGTATCGGTTGCGGTCAGTGCGTGAGAGCCTGCCCGATTGCCTGTATCGCTATTGAGACGATCAAGGTTGCAGCCGATGATTTGGCTCTTTGCGGCAAGACCTCGGACGGTCAGCAGAAAAAATTCTGGATACCTGTTTTTGATATTGATGTGGCAAAGTGCATGACCTGCGGAATATGCACAACAGTATGCCCTACGGAATGTCTTGCGCATACTTCGGTCAGTGATTTTTCCGAGTTTGACCGTAGCAATTTTATCTATCATTTCGGAAACCTTTCCCGCCGTGAAGCCGAGGCCAAACGCCGCAAGAATGCAGATCTTCAGGCAAAGGCGCAGGCAGAAAAGGAGAAGAAGGCAGCCGAAGCCCTCAAGGAAAGCAAGGGCGGAGAATCAGGCGAACCAATTAATGTGCTCTAACACCATGAGTAACCAAACCTATACGGTCATCTTTTATCTCTTTGCGGCCATTACGGTATGTTCAGCCGCCTTTGTCGTGTTTACACGCAATGTCATTTATTCCGCGTTTTCGCTGCTCTTTACTTTTTTTGGTGTGGCAGCTCTCTATGTTTTTCTGAGCGCTGATTTCATTGCTGTTACCCAGGTTGTTGTCTATGTTGGCGGCATTCTTGTTCTTCTGCTTTTCGGTGTTATGTTTACCAACAGTATCATGCAGGCCCCGCAGAAAAGTGAAGTGCTCCATATTATTCCCGGTACACTTTTGCTCGCAGGTATTACCGGAGCGTTGCTCTACACCTTTTATACGACGCATGGCTGGATGCCCTCAGAGACCACCTTGCAGGGCAGCATCGTAGAACGGATTGGATTTGAAACCATGTCACGCTATGTTCTGCCGTTTGAAATGGTTTCCATCCTGCTGCTTGCGGCACTTATTGGAGCCGCATTTCTTGCACGTTTCGACAAGCCAGGGAAATAACGAATCAATAAGTTTATCACAACATGGAACAGTTGACAACCATTGGACTCAATCACTATCTCACAATATCAGCCTTTTTATTGGGGTTCGGGCTTTTTGCCGTTATGACCCGGAAAAATGCGATCGTTGTTTTGATGGGTGTTGAACTTATTCTTAATGCGGCAAATATCAATTTCCTGGCGTTTTCAAAGTATAATGGCGGAATGGAAGGGGTAATGTTTGCGCTCTTCATTATTGTCATTGCGGCCGCTGAAGCCGCTATTGCGCTTGCTATCGTGATCAATATTTTCAAGATATACAAGAGTGTCGATGTCTCAAGTATTGACTCCATGAAAGAGTAACGGAGCGTAAAAGCACTATCAGTTATAATTTTTTTTCGGTGTAAAACTAAAGGAACATGCACAGTTTAATTCAGTTATCAATAGTCGTACTGCTGCTGCCGCTGCTTTCGTTTGTCATTCTTATCTTTTTTAATCGCCGCATTCCCAGAAGAGGTGATTTTATAGGGGTAGGAATACTTGGTACAGCGTTTGGCATTTCGGCTTATATTTTCTGGACGGTCATTGTACAGACTTATGATCCGGCATTCAGAATCGCGTGGGATTTTACCTGGATTGATTTAGGCAATGTTCCTGGAGTGGGGCCACTGCAGATCAAGATGGGTGTGGTTATCGACAACCTGACGACCATCATGCTTGCGATGGTTACCCTGATCAGCTTGCTTGTCCATCTCTACTCTACCGGATACATGGCCGGTGACAAGAATTATGGCCGTTATTTTGCCTTTCTGGGTATCTTTACCTTTTCGATGCTTGGTATCGTGCTTTCCGACAATCTTTTCTCCATCTATATCTTCTGGGAGCTCGTCGGCCTTTCATCCTATCTTCTTATCGGCTTCTTCTTTGAAAAGGACAGTGCGGCTGATGCTCAGAAGAAGGCGTTTCTTGCCAACCGTGTCGGCGATATCGGCATGTGGCTTGGTATCCTGATTCTCTATTCACAGTTCCATACCTTCAGCTTTGAGCAGATCTATGCCAACCTTGCAGCAGGGAACTTCGGCCTCTCCAATGGCTGGCTGACTGCTGCCGGTATTCTTCTCTTTATGGGCTGCGTTGGCAAGTCAGCACAGTTTCCTCTTCATGTCTGGCTTCCTGATGCCATGGAGGGTCCGACTCCGGTATCGGCCCTGATCCATGCGGCGACCATGGTTGCAGCAGGTGTATACTTTGTTGCCCGTATCTTTGTGATGCTGACGCCGGACGCACTCCATGTTATTGCCTTTATTGGAGCCTGTACGGCCTTCATGGCGGCAACCATAGCCATCACCCAGAATGACATTAAAAGAGTTCTGGCCTATTCAACGGTTTCGCAGCTTGGTTACATGGTGCTTGGCCTCGGAGTTGGTGCCTACTCTGCCTCGCTTTTCCACCTTGTTACGCATGCATTTTTCAAAGCATGTCTTTTCCTTGGTTCAGGCGCCATTATACACGCCATGCACCATGAGCAGGATATGCGCTGGATGGGAGGTCTTCGCAAACACATGCCATGGACCTTTGCAACCTTTACCCTTGCCACCCTTGCCCTTGCTGGCTTGCCTCTTACCAGCGGATTTTTGAGCAAAGATGCCATTCTTGCCGGTGCAATAGGTTTTGCCAAGGTAGAAGGTGGCGGTATTTTCTATCTCATTCCAGTTCTTGGATTCTTTTCCGCCATGTTGACCGCTTTCTATATGGGTCGTCAGATCTGGCTTGTTTTCTTCGGTGAAAGTCGCACACACCTTAAACCTGCTGACAATCATCATCAGGCTCATCATGCACACGACAGTCACGCCGCTCATGCCGACGATCATCATACCTCTCATGGCGTGCATGAGGTTTCATGGAACATGCGGGCTCCTCTTGTCATACTGGCCGCACTCTCGGTTTTCTTTGTCTATTCCCCGGATCCGCTTGATGGCGCAAAAGGGTGGTTTATGAAGATGATTCCGACCCCTGCAACGGTTGTTGGTGAAGCCAATCCCCAAAAGGGTGCACTGCTTTCAGGCAATGTTGCGCCGCATCTTGCCGGAGTTGTTCAGACTACTGAAGTTGCTCCTCCTGCTGTTGCCGCAGAACATGGCGTTCCTGGCGAAGCAAAGGGTGGACATATCTATACAGATACTCGCCAGGCTGAAATTGTTCATGCCGGACATGCGGCACACTATACGGCGATTTATATCTCGAGTATCATGGTGGTGCTTGGTATTTGCTTGGCCCTGGTCGTTTACGTCTTCAGGATTATTGATCCTGAAAAAACAGCCAGTGCCATCCGTCCGCTTTATCTCTTTTCGCTCAACAAGTGGTACTGGGATGAGATCTATGAGGCAACGTTTATCAAGGGCTCTATGCTGCTGGCTCGAATGCTCTCCTGGTTTGACTCCAATGTTGTGGATGGTATTGTGAACGGCGTAGCCACCCTTGCAAGGAAATTTGCCTTTGTCAATGACGGTTTTGATCGGCACGTGGTTGACGGTATGGTGAACTTTACGGCATTCGCGGTCAATACGACGGGCGCGGTTTTGAGAAAGCTTCAGACAGGCAAGGTTCAGACCTATGTGGTTATGCTGATGCTGGTGCTCTTTGGCTACTTTGTTTTATATTTTACACGACTGATCTACTAAGAGAGATTTACTTTTAATCTGAAAACTTACAGACACGGAACATGCTGAGTTTAATTGTTTTTCTGCCTATTATTGCCGGTCTGGTAATACTTGCTGTGCCTTCATCGCAAAAGCAGATAATCAGAATTGTTTCATTGCTTGCGGCTCTTGCC
>CAIMHT010000032.1 GCA_903840935.1 uncultured Chlorobiaceae bacterium | reverse complement strand
TGCACTTGAAGAGCCTCTTCGCCAGATTGTGGCAAACACCGGCACCACCGATGGCGCTGTTGTTCTTGAGAGAGTCAAGGCTGGAACCGGTGACTTTGGTTTCAACGCCAGAACAGAAACATACGAAAACCTGGTTGAAGCAGGTGTGGTCGATCCTACCAAGGTAACCAGAAGCGCTCTTGAGAACGCCGCATCGGTTGCCAGTATTCTTTTGACCACCGAAGCAGCAATTACCGATGTGAAGGAAGATAAATCCGACATGCCGGCAATGCCTCCAGGCGGAATGGGTGGACTGGGCGGCATGTATTAATTTCGGCGCCACCATACTCTTTAAAAAAGCCAACCTTCGGGTTGGCTTTTGTTTTATACCTTGCAGAAAAATTATTTACCTGGAAGCACTTATCCACAATCGAGATGAAAGCAGTCGTTCTTTTAAGCGGTGGCATGGACAGCCTTGTTACCACAGCGATGGCGCATAAGCAAGGTTTTGAGCTTGCTGCCATGCATGTCAATTACGGGCAGCGGACGTGGCAGAAGGAGCTGGAGTCGTTCCGCTCTATCTGTGCCCATTATAACATAGAGCAATGCCTTGAAGTCAATGCCGATTTTCTTGCCCAGATTGGTGGCTCTTCCTTGACCGACTACTCCCTGCCGGTGGGTGGCGCTGACCTTCAGGGTTCGACTATTCCCACCAGTTATGTCCCTTTCCGGAATGCCGGTTTTCTTTCGATGGCGGTCAGTTGGTCGGAGGTGATTGGAGCGAGCAAGATTTTTATCGGAGCGGTGGAGGAGGACTCTTCCGGCTATCCTGACTGTCGCAAGGTATTTTACGATGCTTTTAACAAGGTCATAGAGCTTGGCACGAAACCGGAAACAGCGATTGAAATTCTGACACCGCTTATCGAGATGCAGAAGTCGGAGATTGTTCGTAAAGGCATGGAACTTCGGGCACCCTTTGCATTGAGCTGGTCATGCTATAAAAGTGAGGGGAGTGCCTGCGGCCTCTGCGACAGTTGTGCCCGCCGTCTCAGGGCCTTCAGCCATGTGGGCCTGCGCGACCCAATTGATTATGAAGAGCGTCCGCTGTATATTTAAACTGTTGCAGTCAGAGATAGCGTCATAATCACTTTTCAAATCTATTTCAGTCATGAAATCTGTCAAAACACTCTCTTTTGAGCCCGACTCTTCGGCAGCAAGGTTCAAGCTCTCGTTTGGACTCATGGCAGCCATCTGGATTCTCGGTTTTGTCGGCCATTTTACGATACTGCAGGAGTGGCCCGCTTTGGCTCTCTATGTTCTCGGTTCCATTGGCCTTGTGCTTTGGCGGGGTAAAACGAAGGGGGAGTGGAAGGAGATGTATGTTGGCGGCGGAGATCTGAAGAAGTCGCTTTTGTGGGGCGGTATTGCCGGAAGCCTGCTTTTTTGTATGGATATCGCCAACACGGTGATGTATTACAAAAACGGCGGAGCACCAATGGCCGGAATGGAGTTTCTTCTTGTCAACCGCTCCTTGCTCGTCCTCTTTCCCGTGCTGATTCTTGCCGAAGAGTTTCTCTGGCGCGGCATCATGTTCTCTTCCATGATTGAGCGGGGCTTCAACAAGCATCTGACGGTCTTCCTTACCACCATTTTCTACGTTGTCAACCATTTTGCTGTTGCACCAGTTGGTTTTAAAGAGCGGGCACTGATGGGGATGATGGCCTTTCCGATTGGTATTTTCGGTGGCTATCTTGTCCTTAAAACCCGGAATCTCTGGGGGAGTGTTCTGGTCCATATCATCACCATGCTCTCCATGATACTCGACATTTTTCTTATTCCACAACTTTTGCGCTGATTGATCAATTCGTTATGCCCCAAAACAGAATTACCACCCTGTTGCAGCAGGATAAAAAACTGCTGATTGCCTACTATATGCCCGAGTTTCCGGTTATTGGTTCGACGCTTCCGGTGCTTGAGGTGCTTGAGGAAAGTGGGGCAGATATCGTTGAGCTGGGTATGCCTTATTCTGACCCGATAGGGGATGGGCCGGTGATTCAGGAGGCGGCGCATACCGCCATCCGCAATGGAGTGACTATCCGCCACCTTCTTGAGCTGGTGCGCAGGGCTCGTCATGGCGAAGGGTGCTGGAAGATTACAGTGCCCATCCTTCTCATGGGTTACTGCAATCCGGTTATTGCCTATGGTGTTGATTCTTTTTTGCACGACGCCATGGAAGCGGGAGTTGACGGTTTGCTGATTCCCGATCTTCCACCCGAAGAGGCCGCAGATTTTCTCGCAAAAGCCAAAAAAATTGGCCTGACGGTTGTCTTTTTGGTTTCACCGGTTACTCCGCCCGAAAGAATTGAGCTGATTGACAGCCTTTCGACCGATTTTTCATACTGCCTTGCGGTCAATGGTACAACTGGTACGGCCAAGCTTTCTGATGTGGCAACAGAGTCAATGGTTGACGACTACCTGAAAAGGGTGCATCGGCATACCCGAAAAAAATTTATTGTTGGTTTCGGCATCAAAGACAGGTCGAGAGTTGAGTATATGTGGAGTCTGGCTGATGGGGCTGTGGTTGGAACCGCGCTCTTGCAGCATATTGCAGGCTCTGCGACACCTGAAGAGTGCGCCCGTCTTGCCGGTGAGTTCTGGAAAACATTGCGCTGAGCGAATGCATTCTATGGACACAGCCGAAGAGCATTTTCCCTCAGTCGATATCATTATCCCCTATTACAGGAGACGTGATCTGCTTGAGCGCTGTCTTGACTCGCTCGAACAGTGCAGCTACCCCTTCACCGGCATTATCGTGGTTGATAACGGCGGAACAGAGGCGGGCCTTGTTTTTCTGGTCAAGCGCTACAGGAACGCTCGTATGGTAAGGCTCCCGGAAAACAAAGGGTATGCGGGAGGCTGCAACGAAGGGCTGAAAAACTCCACGGCAGACTATGTTGTTTTTATGAACGATGACACGGAGCACGATCCCTTATGGCTTGACCATCTTGTCAAGGCAGCTCTTGAAGATGATCGGATTGGTGCCCTGCAGCCAAAAATCCTTTCGCTGAAGCCATACAAAAAAGGGAAAAAGGTTTTTGATTATGCCGGTGCGGCGGGCGGCATGATTGACCGTCTCGGTTACCCCTGGTGTCTTGGTCGTACTTTTGCTGGGGTTGAGCTGGACCGTGGCCAGTATGACAACGGGCAGGATATTTTTTGGGCATCGGGAGTTGCCATGTTGGTAAAAAGAGCGGTGGCCGAAAAGCTTGGCGGGTTTGACGAGGATTTTTTCATGCAGATGGAGGAGATTGATCTCTCCTGGCGTATGCGGCTTGCCGGTTACCGGGTTCGATCGGTTCCTTCGTCGATCGTTTTGCACGAAGGGGGGGCATCGCTTCCAGGCGGTTCTTCGGGAAAAATTTACTTTAATCACCGCAACAACGTGACCATGCTGTTGAAGAACCGGAGCGCAGCGGCGCTTTTGTGGCTCCTTCCACTGCGCCTGCTGCTTGATGTTGCGGCTGCGATCTTCTATCTTACGCAGTTTCCTGGTGGACTGAAAAAATCCGGAGCGGTATTCCGTGCATGGATCTTCAATATCCGGGGGTTTTCAGGCACCATGACGAAACGTCGCATGGTACAGTCGTCAAGGGTTCTGAATGAGCGTTCCATTTTTCGTTATGCTCCGCTATCACTCCTTTACAGACGGTAACGATTTCAGGTTGTTTGATTCTGCCTGCTTTTTCATGGCAAGCATCATCTGCGGACAATCACGGTTCTGCACATTTTTGACAGCAAACTGCGGTGCATAAAAGTCCGGTTTCACTTCAGCCTTGTAGGTAAGAAAGGTTCCTGCCCCCTGCGGGTAATCGACCAAAGTCCACTCTCCCTGATAAACCTTGAAATCACCGGTAATTTGCTGAAAATAGAGACGTGTCAGGTTATCACCCCATACTTTCATTTTTATATAAACCTCTTTCGAGAAGATAAACATCCTGCTTTTTCCTTTCTCGAACATCACTTTTTCCACTCCGTTGTCTGAAATGATACCGCTGTCGATAATATTCGGTACAAAGTTTTTATGATTGTTATAATCGGTGATAACTTCCCATACTTTTGTTGGAGGAGCTGCAATATAAATATGTCCCTCTACACCGGTAACCCCCTCCTGAAGGCTGGAGATAGCCACGATGACCTCTCCGGTCAAGAGTCTTGTTTGTTCTTCTGACAAGATATCCGTTTTGAGTGTTGTTATGGGCAGTGCCATGACGGGACCGGAGAGCAAAGAAAACAGTAAAGCCATAAGAGGCAGTATGAAGCGGTGCAACGATTTGATGAATCTTTTCATGATGAATTCCTCTCTGTGGGATAGATGCAAGATCCGGCTTTTTTATGAGTTATCCCGGGGCAATCCGGCCTGGTTGTTTGTTACTTTTTTTGCGGGGGCAGATGACCCCATTTGATCATATCATTCACGGTTTCAATCAGGCTCTCCTTGACTGGCTTGAAAGAGATCCCGAGTTCCCGCCTTATTTTTGCGTTATCATAGCGCATGGTTCGCCCTATTGTTGTACGGATATACATGCCAATATTTTTTGGCTGCGTGAAAGAGAGCGCCTTCATGAGCACGGTGCCTGCTTTTCCCGTCAGATTAATTTTTGGCAGTGCGTAGCCCTCAAAACCAGCGGATTTGAGGAGTGCCACCAGTTCTCTCATGTGCATTGCCTCGGCTGAACAAAGATAACGTCCGCTTGCTGTGTCGGTTTCCATGGCAAGAACGTGAGCTTTTGCCACATCCCGCACATCGACGAAACCCCAGTTTATGTCGACGATTCCAGGGTAGACACCAATCATAATGTCGCGAACCATCTCGTTTGAGGTGTTTAGCGATGGACCAAGCGACGAGCCTATGACCATAAAGGGATTAATGACAACCAGATCAAAGGCTGGTCGTTGTTTCATGATGAAATCCCATGCCGCAAGTTCAGCCACTGTCTTTGAGAAGTGGTAGGGGTTCCTGTCGAGGGAGGACATGGTGTTCCAGTCTTTTTCAGTAAAAACCTTTGTGCTGTCCGGTTCATCAGTAATGGCCGCAATCGACGAGGTCAAAATTACCCGTTTAACGGTGCCTGATTTGATGCAGCTTTCAAGGACGGTTTCAGTTCCATTAACCGCCGGGTCAACAAGATCCGTTTGCGGATTTTTAACCTTGTTTTTATAAGGGCTTGCCGTATGCATCACATAGTCGCATCCCTCGACAGCCCGGTCATAGGATCCGGCTGCAAGCAGATCGGCCTGTACCAGTTCCAGCCGCTCTGCCGCGCCAGGAAGGGAAAGAAGGAATGGGTAGTTTTCCGCTTTTTTTCGTACGGTTCCTCTGACACGGTATCCTCGTTCAAGCAGTTCTCTGACGATATGTGCGGCAATAAATCCGGAAGCACCGGTAACGCACACTGGCTTATTGGTCTTCATGGTTATCGTTATGAGTGTATGGTGGCAGGAGATAATCCGGCTTTGAACAAGATTTTTTCCCTGCCGAAAGAGTCATTATGCAAGCCGATCAATTCTCTACAGGGTGTTCCGACCCTTTGCAGGTGTGGTTTGAGCATATCTGGCAGAACCCGCAGTAAGTAAAAAACTGAAAAAAAGATCGATAGTGAAAATAAGCGGTTTATATTTCCGCGTTGCACAAGATCACTACTCCTGACAGATCTCCAGAATTGTCAGAATATACCACCTTTTCTCCTTAATGTACACTCAGTTCAGGAACTCTCCAACGCTCTTATAGCGAGTTCATGGTGAAACGGAAAAGAGTGATCGGATTTCGGGGCTGACATCGCTCGGTCTACCGCTTTTCCGGTCAATAGGGCACCAGACAGTTCGGGCCAAGGCAAGAATTCGTCCGTCGGAAGCACGGATCATTTCCGTATGGCGGTCAAATGCCAGACGTGATGCTGCCCCTATCCATGTTTGTACCATAATGGTATCC
>CAIMHT010000031.1 GCA_903840935.1 uncultured Chlorobiaceae bacterium | reverse complement strand
AATGAACGGCTCAGAACTCTCCAAAAAGCTTCGCCTGAGACGACCAGAGCTTAAATCGCTCTTTATGTCAGGCTTCACTGCCGACATTATTGCCAACAACAGTGTTCTTGATCATGGAGTTAACTTTATCCAGAAACCCTTTGACGTCAAAACACTCTCTACAGCGATATACAATATCCTTAACTCCGATGAGATTATATGACTGGTGATGACGGAATTCCATTCCGTTTTATAACGATTTTCAATCAAACCTTCCAGGAGCACGCAAATCCCGAGGTGGCTCAAAGCCTCGCACCCCCGGAAATCTCCAAAATCTGGCCGGTAATGAAGGCTGCATCATCGGAGGCAAAGAAAAGGGCGCAACGGGCAACATCGTCCGGCGTTGCAACCCGGCCAAGCGGATAGCGTTGTGCACACTCTTTGCGGAGCATCTCCCACCGTTCCGGGCCCAATGCAGCAACAAATGCAGGAACTTCTACCAGAGCTGGGGCAAGGGCATTAGCGGTGATGCCGTAACGACCAAGCGAGAGAGCAAGTGAACGGGTAAAGGCGTAAATACCTCCTTTGGTCGCAGAGTAGGAAAGCTGGTTTGGACTTCCACGATAGACCAGCGAGCTCATGTTGACGATTTTGCCGAACCCCTGAGGCTTCATCAACCGGGCCGCCTCCCGGCAGGAGATGATACACGATTTAAGGTTCAGGTCAAGGTTGGCACTCATTTTCAGATAGTCAATCTCCTCAACATCGGCGGCTGGTTCACAGTCTCCACCGGCAATGTTCACCACAATATCAAGCTTCCCGTAGCGCTCCCCGATATGACGGTAGAGCGCAAGGATCTCCTCCTCTTTTGTGACATCGGCCAGTACCGAACTGCCACGAGCTCCTTTCTGCTCAAAAAGCGCAAGGGTTTCTGCGCATCCAGATGCATTTCTGTCGCTGGCAATCACAACGGCCCCCTCCCCCGCAAAACAGAGTGCCACAGCCCTGCCGATCCCGCCCGCTGCTCCGGTGACGAGCGCTATTTTCTCAAAAAGCCTCATGGTTATTGATGGTTACCGGTTACGCAATGACTCCCCTTCTCTTCAACTCCCAGAAACATTTTGCCGTTGCCTGCATATCGACCGCCGCATTATGCGCCTCATCAAATACAGTGCCGAACAACCGGAAATAGAGTTCAGAGAGTTTGGGCCATTTGTTGCCATAAGGCCCCTTGATGGCACAGAAATCGGTTGTACTCTCCATCGTACATATCTTTCTTTTTGACGGCAGGGTATTTGGCATTCCAGCCCTTATCAGTTCACTGCCCACGATCTTTTCATCAAAACTGATATTGTGGGCCACAAGCACCTCTGCATCAGCAACAAGCTCATAAAACAATTGCAGTACCTGCCCGAGCGGTGCTCCTTCAAGCGAGGCCCTCTCGGTTGAAATGCCATGAATCAGAGCGGCGGAGGATGGAATCACAAATCCTTCCGGCTTGATAAGATAATCACCGGAAGAGAGCTGGTTACCCTCACAGTCGCAGTATAAAAACGCCAACTGAACCATCCTTGGCCAGTTGTTGATATCGGTCACCGGTGCGCGCCAGTTACGCGGCAACCCTGTTGTTTCGGTATCAAAAAAAAGATACATGGATTGGACTCCTCCGAAGAGTGAAATTCCTGAAAACTTGCGGCCTGAAGCTCAAAACGGACAATCATCATTGGAAACCGTGGTCGCGCCTTCCCGATCAAAGACCGGCGGAGCATAAGAGTCTTCATCCTGTGAATATGAGCCACCGCCTGCATTGTCACCCTCAACTTTCCATCCCTTGACATCAGTATACCACTTACCATTGAATTCTCGACTTTCAATGTCGAAAGATATAGTGAGCTTCGATCCTGTCTTGAGTAAATTCCGGTCATACTTTTCGCCCCACAGGGAAATGCAGACTTTCTTGGGGTATTGCCCATCAGTTTCAACAATAATATCCTGTTTTTTCCATGTTCCATTTTTTCCTGCACCCGTCTGTTCAGGAAGAATTGCTACGAGCTTTGCGGTGAGTTGCATAACCAGCCTACTTGATTAAGTCGTTGTTGTAAAAAAATTTTCTCCCCGTAAAATGGGCATCCTGCTTCCAATGCCCCACCCTGCTCTCTTCAGCCAGCTTTCCCTCTCTTTTTCTGGCAGTTGAAGAGGCAAAAAGTTTGAAACCCATCAGGCTGGTCATCGACTGTACGGCGCAATTGATTTTGCCAATAAAGAGGTCAAGGTCAGTAACCCCGTGACTTTCATCAGATGCCGCCTGCTCCATAAATTCAATGAACTGCTCATATCGAAGCTCCCCTATCCTTGATGACCATGAGAGGTCGGAGATGCGGAATGCACAAAGCGATTCGTCAATCACAAAGAGATCACCATGCTTGAGCATCTGTATCCAGAAGTCAAGATCAATGGTATAGGGCACAACTGCGCTATAGCCACTGATTTTGACAATCAGGTCAGAGGGATAGAGGCCGCAAACCGGCTCCCCGATAATATTGGTACCCATACGAACCATTTTTCTGACCACATCGGCTGGCTCCATACGACCACCATCAACAAAATTGACCTTTTTGATAAGGATCTTTCCTGCAGGATCAATAATGGTCCGTTGACTGCTCACCAGGCTTACTCCTGTATTAAGCGGATCGTCAAAAACCGCAACCTGCTTTTCAAGACATTCAGGAAAAAGAATGTCGTCACCGCAGAGAAGCTTGACATACTTCCCCCTGACCTTGCTGATAGCCCTGTTCCAGTTACCCTCCGGCCCAAGGTTTTCGGGATTTCTGAACAGCTTTATGCGCGAATCGCTCAAAGAAGCCGCAATATCGTATGAACCATCCGTCGAGTGATCGTCATAAATCAGGAGTTCAAAATCGGTAAAAGTCTGTGAAAGCACCGACTCAATAGTTTCGCAAATAAAACGGGCATTATTGTACATCGGTATGGTCACCGTTACATAAGGTCGATTCAAAATACCCATAATGGTATCCTCCGCCAGGATATTATTTTATATGTCAAGCCGAAGATTAACCGATACATAATAAACTGCGCATCCATAGAGAGTGCCGGCAACACCAAGCAAGAGATCATTTTCAAGAAAAAAGGCGAGTAAAATTGCCGTTGCCGAAAGCAGAAGCACGGTAAGTTGTTTGAATGCTTTGTTCATGACAGAGCCGGCAAGCAACGCAGAGAGTGCCGTCTCGCTTCTGAGTGTTTCAAGAGAGTTGGAACGGATAATTGAGGGTATGACAATATAGAGCATACCGATAAAAGAGCAGGTTATCCAGCCGAGCAGCGCTGCATGGGTATGAGAGTGATAAATCCACATCCTGTCGGGATGAAGGGGCGGTATGGTGCCAAAATGAATTCCCTTGAGAAAGTAGATATTCATAATGCCATAGGCACTGGTAGCAAAAAGAAGGGCAAGGCCACTCAAGAGAAAGGCAAGTGCCGGATGGAAAAAGTTTTTATGGAAAAAACGGTAAAGATAGAGGCCAAAACTGCCGAGCAGCGCCATAACGCCAAAAAGCAAAAAATGGCTGATCAGCATCATCCCCAGGTAGTTCTCGGCAAGAATCACGATCAAAAAAAGCAGAACTCCACCAACAAAAACATAAAACCAGAGGCTGAAAAGGCGTTTGACCAGCTCACGCTTTGATGAACGACTCCAGGCATACGTGTAAAGAAAACCCATCACACTGATGCTGAGAGGAAAAGAGGAACCAAGAAAATAGGAGGACTGGGTTACAAAAAAGGGAATAAGGCGTTGATCGGGAAACGCCTCCTTCAGTCCGAGCGTGAAAAGCCCAAGATTGGCAACGAAGAGAAAAAGGACATCAAAAATATAGTAGCGAACCGAGACCTCTTTCCATATTTTCGGAATGGAGAGTGTGATAAAAATCTCCCTGATCGGCCCCACAACCATAATCATGAGTACCAACCCGGTCAGAGCCTTCAGCAATGGCCACTCCATGGCTACAGCAACCACAATCATGACAAGAGAGATCATAACAACATAAATATAGTGCACTTGCCTGAACGGGTCGATCTTCAGTTCAGGATAGATTGCTGCAGTCAGGTATCGGTTAAGAATAAGGATAGCAAGATTGCCGAAGCCGATAAAGAAAAGATAGGGATGGATCTTCAAAAGGAAAAGATTGCCGGTCACAGCGCCTGCAGCCCCAAGCAGAGATGCAATGGCTATAACGGTTATGGAAACAGAGAGAAACAGCCGGGCAACAGTGCTCAACTCTCCATCAAAACGGTGCAGCTTCATTCAGGAGACAGGTTTTAATTTTTTCAGTTCCAGCCATGCGATCACCGAGAGCGCAATAAGCGAAAAGTTTAGGGTCAAGGGGTTAAACGGCAAAGCAAACATTGCAGGCTCGAAGATGGCTACAAAGAGGAGAAGACCGCTCAACGCGGCAATATTCAGCCAGAAAACCCACGCACGGGAAGCAACAAGCAGGAAAAGGCCGAAAAGAATTTCGGCAACACCAATCCAGAAAACCGCCTCACACAACCACTGATTGAGTGGAAGAATATGGCCAAGCAGCTCGATTTCACCCCTGCTCTGGCAGGCAATTTTTGGTACTGCCCCCTGATAAACCCATGAAAATGAAAGGGCTGCACGACAAATCAGCAGAACAGGAGTCTGGGTTGAAAAAAAACGCATCGCTTTACCCGTTTGCATTGAAATAAGATAACAGCTCCGGCACTCACCCTTTTCGCTTCAGGGCCGTGAACTTCCCGATTATTTTTTCAACCCGGCCGACAAACTTTTTTGGTTCACTATCGAACCAGACATAAACCACAGGAATAACCAGAAGCGTCAAAAACATCGAACTGGCAAGACCACCAACAAGAGCAACAGCAAGACCTGATTTCCATTCGGATCCTGAACTTCCCGAAAGCGCAATCGGAAGGAGTCCGAAAATCAGCGTCAGGGTAGTCATGAGAATGGGTCGCAACCGCTCTTTTGCAGCTTCAATGATCGATGCAGAAAGTTCCATACCCTCAAGACGGAATTTATTGATAAAATCCACCAGAAGTATTGCATTTTTTCCTACAAGCCCCACAAGCATGATAATACCGAGAATCGTGAAGATGCTGAGCGATTTCCCGGTAAGGGCAAGGGCAAAAAGAGCCCCGATAATGGCCAGAGGAATGGAGAACATCACGACCATAGGCCACACCCAGGAATCATACAAAGCCACCATGATAAGATAGACAAAGATAATGGCAACAAGAAAGGAGAGCATAAGGGTCGAGTTCGATTCACCCTGACGTTTCAAATCCGAGTCGTAGGCTGAGGAGACTGTTGCGGGCATGAATCCCTTTTTTTTCATGTTCCCCATGATCCGCTCAATCTCTTTGCCAATACTGCCGACAGGACGACCGACAACCTGTGACTTCACCCAGACTGCATTGTTGCGATCCTTGCGCTGCAACTGCGTATAACCCCGATCCTGTTCAAAGGCGACAAACTGGCCGAGGCGAACGGTATCGCCCTGCGGCGTGCGGAAGGTGATTTCAGCAAGCGTCGAGGTATCCTGACGGTAGTGTTTGTCGAGCATAACCCTGATATCGTACTCATCGCTCCCATCTCGGTACTTGCCAGCTTCATCTCCTGCATAAGCGGTACGCAGGGCCGCGCCGACATCGGCAATGGTGATGCCGAACGAGGCCATTTTTTCACGATCTACCACGATGCGCATCTCCGGACTCCCCACCTGTGAGGTGAGCTGAACATCGGCGGTGCCTGCAATGGTTTTGACGCTGTCCCGCAACGCTCGGGCCACACGCGTCACCTCGCTTCTCGATGGACCGCTTAAAATAACGGCGACCGGTGTCTCATTGGCTGTTCCAAAAATACCAATCGGGTTGATGCTGGCCTTCAAACCGGGAATATCCTTCAAATTAAGACGGATTGCCTGCATGATGACATCAGTTGACCGCTTCCGTTCCTCTTTCGGCGAAAGTTTGACGTTGATTTCTGAAATATTGTCTGCGCTTTGACTTAAAAATCCTTCGGTCGAAGAGCCGACATTGACCATAACCTTTTTCACCTCAGCCATCCCGGTCAGACGACGCTCCACACTCCTCGTCAGCCGGTTGGTCTCCGAAAGAGGTGTTCCTGGTTCAAGCTCCAGCTTGACGGCAAACTCCCCTCGGTCAGATACAGAGATAAATTCACCGCCGATAAAACCGAAAACAAGCAGACTGAAAGAGGCAAAGAGCATAAGTATCGCACTGAAAAAAACTTTGTATGGGTTGCCAAGTCCCCAATGGAGGAGATCAAGATAGCGCTCCCTCATCCGCTGAAAGTTACCCTCAAAAGCGATGGCGAAGCGCTCAAAAATGTTCTTGCCCGAAAAATTTTCGACTTTGGAAAAGCGTGAGGCAAGCAGCGGTGTCAGGGTAAAAGAGACAAAAAGGCTGACGAGAGTGGAGATGACCATGACAACAGAAAACTCACGCAGGATATTACCGACAATACCGCTGACCAGAGAGAGCGGAAGAAAAACAACCACATCGACCAGCGTAATGGAGAGAGCGGTAAAGCCAATCTCGTTTCTGCCAAGAAGCGCCGCCTGTCGGGGCTCTTCGCCCCGTTCAAGATGGCGATAGATATTTTCAAGCACCACAATGGAATCATCAACCAACACACCCACCACCAGCGAAAGGGAGAGCAGCGTCATCAAATTCAGCGAAAATCCAAAGAGATACATGCCGATGAAGGTGGTCACCAGCGAGGTAGGTATCGAAACCAGCACAATAAGGGAGTTGCGCAAACTGTGCAGAAAAAGCATCATGACGAGTGCGACAAGCAGCACCGCAAGCATAAGATCCTGCTGAACAGCGTTGACCGCCTCAAGCGTAAAGGTCGAGGAGTCCTGGGCAATATCAAACGAAAGGTTCCGGTCGTGATAGAGTGCTGTAAGGCGCGAAAGGGTTGCCCTTGTCAGGCGGCTGACGTCAACCGTATTGGCATCGCTCTGTTTCATCACCATGATACCAACGGCACTCCGGCCATTCACCCTCGTGAGCGTTGTTATCTCCTTGAAGCCATCCTCGACTTCAGCAACATCCTGGAGCGTAACCGTACCGGTTGATGAAGAGCGCAGCATCAGCGCTTTCAGCTCTTCAAGACTTGTAAACTTTCCGGCAAGCCTCACCACAAACTCTTTGTCGCGGTCATCAATTTTGCCGGCAGGAAAATCAATATTGGCTTTCCCTACCTCTTTAAGCAGATCGGGTACCGTTATGCCATAGCCTTGCAGCCGTTCAAGATCAATATTGACCCTGATTTCCCGCTCACGTCCTCCAAGCAGATAGACTTGGCCCACCCCTGCAATACTTGCAAGCTGGGGCTTGATATCATCCTTGAGCATCCGGTAAAAATCGGTATCAGGCAGCGATGAGGTTGCCCCGATACGCAGCACGGGAGCCTCATCAAGCGCAAAGCGGGTGATAACCGGCGCCTTCGCCTCAGTGGGAAAACGGTCACGTACCTCGTTGATCTTGCGCTGTGCATCCTGCAACGCCTTTTCAATATTAGCTGAGTTTGAGAACTCAATGGCAACGACCGACATCCCTTCGGTCGAGGTCGAGGTGATGGAGGCGATCTTCTCAATGGCCGAAACCGCCTCTTCAACCGGTTTGGTCAGCGACGTCTCAACTTCAGAGGGTGACGCTC
This sequence comes from uncultured Chlorobiaceae bacterium, assembly GCA_903840935.1. Classification (GTDB taxonomy): domain Bacteria; phylum Bacteroidota; class Chlorobiia; order Chlorobiales; family Chlorobiaceae; genus Chlorobium. Next base: position 14,229 of record CAIMHT010000031.1, on the reverse strand, counting down.
CGGGATAACGGATGGAGACCGTCACAACAGGTGGTGTCATCTTCGGCAATAATTCATACTGCAACTGCCGGTAACTGAACATGCCGAGAATACCGAGAACGGTAAAAAGAACGACAATCAGTATTGGACGTTTTATGGAGAGCTCTGTCAGTGTCATGGTGCGGCAGGATCCCTCTTCTGGTCGATCACAACCACATCCGAGCCATCATGAAGCTCATCCTGTCCACTGATCACTACGCTCTCTCCCGCCGAGAGTCCACCGAGAACCTCAAGCTGTTTCTGCACCTCCATACCGGCAATAAACGATTTCAAATAAGCCTTGCCGTTACGGACAACAAAGAGTTCCGGATTTCTGATACCTGAAACAAGCGCAACGCGTGGAACAAGAAGCGCCTGCCGCTCACCATCGCCCTTCAGAACTACTCTGGCAAACATTCCTGATCTGAACTTAATGTGGCCGGAGTTCTGCAACACCACTTCCACCCTGAAGGTGTGATCACGCCCAGCCTTGTCACTCACCGAGCTTACCTTGCCACTCAAACCCTCCCCCTGATAAAGATCGCTGGTAACCGTCAGAAGGGTGCCCGGCACAAACTTGAGAATCTGCCGCTCAGGCACAAAAATGATCACTTTTACCTTCGACAGGTCAACCATCTGAGCAACCCTCTTTCCCTCCTGAACCAGCTCCCCCTGCTCAACAAAGCGGGCAGTTACCATTCCGGAAAAAGGGGCCTTCACCCTGGTATCGCTGTATTTGCGACTGGCGGCTGTGAACTCGGCTTCAGCCTCTTCGAGCTGCAACTGCGCTGTTTCACTGGCCGAAAGTGCCACAGCACCTTCGCTGTAGAGATTTTTGTAACGCTCAGCATCCCGTTTCGCTTTCCGGTAATAGACATCCGCCTTCCTTTTCCGGGCAGTGGCCAGTTCATCATCAAGCAAAAAGAGCGACTCTCCTGCCTTTTTTGTCGATCCCGGTTCAGCCGAAACCCTGCGAACAAGGCCCGATGATTCAGAAAAAATATCAGCCTCCCTGAATGCCTCAACGGTACCAACCACACTGAAGCTGTCACAAACGGCGGCTTTCGAAAGCAGGGCAACCGACACAGGGATACGCTCAATCGGTCTCACCGCAGCCACTTTTTGCGGCTCACGATGCTGGAAAAACCAGAAGAGTGCCAAAAGCATGGCAAGAAGGGCTACAGCAACAAATTTATGTTTGTTCAGCTTTTCGGCTATCGTTTGGAGGCTTTTCATTGGTAAACAGTCATCGTATAATCAAGGCAACATGCGCCATAAAAAAAAAGCGAACCGAAGCACGCTTTTTTTTATGGTAAAAAGAGAGCGGTCTCAGCAAAAATGGCTTGCAATGGAACAGGAGATATCGGCTGAAGACTTGACATGCTCAACAATCGAAAGGATGCCGGTAAGATTGGTGATATTCTGGTCGTTCACCGATGCCTTGATTTTTGCAACAGCCGCATCGTAAAGATCCTTGATCTCCTTCATCATCACAAGGGCTTCACTGGCATGTTTTGAGTTGCTGCTGACGTAGGCCTCAACAGCTTTTTTGATCATTTCGGCCGTAATATCACCCATGGGTTTCAGGCCATACTCATCCTTATGCAGCTCCTGCACATTGGCAAACTGCACATAGCCGGTTTTATCGGCAATATTGAGTGCGAGCTGGGCCAGTTTTTCAAGCTCCCTGAGAATCATCCTCGCATGATTGATCGCCTTGAGATCGGCTTCACCAAGATTCTGGAAGGAGGCGTAGGCAAGGGTAAGATATTCGACCTCAAACTTCCCTTTGCGGATATAGGCTTCATCAAACTTGAAGGCCGAAGCGGCAAGTTCGACATTGCCCTTGGTTGATGCCCGGATACTGAGCATCAGGTTGTTCTCAACGTTCGAAGAGAGTTTGGTAAGCTTCTGCTTGAGTGATTCAAGCTGCACATGAACCGTGCCCTGCGGTTTCAAGGAAAGAGCGAACTTCGCAGGGTCGATCTGGATGGTAAAAGCTTTCGGGGTTTCTGCGGTTTTCGGTGAATCGCCGAAAAATTTGCCTAACAGGTTAGCCATAGGGTTCAAACACCATGCTTATGTTTAAAAAATACAAAGTGACGTTAATTTAGCAGACCTGCAAGATTAAATGCAAGAAAAAAAACTAAAACCCTGCTGACCCGCCCCATTGCTCCACCCTTGTACTGGTCACTCTTTAAGCGACTCGATAAGCTTTTCATAAAAACCACCCCGATGGCGGACAATTTCACCCGTCACCAGAAAAATGACCTCAGTGGCTATGCGTGATGCATGATCGGCCATACGCTCAATATAGCGCGATATGCTTAACGCTGCAATGAGCTGGTCAACATCAGAATCAGGCACCTTCATAAGTGCTGTCACTTTTTTGAAAACTGAGCGGTGCATTACATCGACCTCCTCATCAAGGGCACACACCTGGTCTGCAAGCATACGGTCTTTGGCAACAAAGGCCTTGATGGACATTTTAACCATATCGCCGGCACGCATACCCATACTCTCGAAATCAAAAGATTCGAGCATCTCAGGACTGATTTCAGGCATACGCTCAATGATATGAACCGCTAGGTCACCAATACGCTCAAGGTCGTCGTTGATTTTTATGATGGTAACAATGGTGCGGAGATCCCTGGCTACCGGTTGCTGAAGGGCAAGAAATGCCAGACAGCGCGCCTCAAGATTAACCTCGGCCACATCAATTTCATCATCAACAAGCCTGATTTTCCGCGCACCCTGCTCATCCTGATGTTTCACTGCGTACAAGGCATCAAGTAAATTACCCACCACCTTGTCGGAGAGTTGAACAAGAACCTGAGAGAGTTCCTTTATAAGCTCATGGACCGGACGTTCTGACATGATCGTGTAATGGTTTCGTTAACTGAATCTTCCGGTTATATAATCTTCCGTCATCGGATCTTTCGGATTGGTAAAGAGCTGCGCGGTTGATGCATGTTCAACAAGCACCCCTTCATAAAAAAACATGGTGGAGTCCGATACCCGTGAAGCCTGCTGCATGTTGTGCGTGACAATCATGATGGTATAACTGCCACGGAGTTCCTGAATAAGATCCTCGATTTTTGCCGTTGCTTTGGGATCGAGGGCGGAGGTTGGCTCGTCAAGCAAAAGCACCTCCGGCTCAACGGCAAGCGTACGGGCAACACAGATGCGCTGCTGCTGGCCGCCGCTGAGACCGAGGGCATTCTTGTCGAGACGGTCACACACCTCATCCCAGATCGCCGCTTTTTTGAGGCTGCGCTCGACAATCTCCATCAATTTCTTTTTGTCGTTCACCCCATGCAGGCGGGGACCATAGGCAATGTTATCAAAAATTGACTTGGGAAAAGGGTTCGGCTTCTGAAACACCATGCCCACCTTTTTACGGAGCAGCACCTCATCGGTGAATTTTCCATAAATATCCTGCCCGTCAAAAAGCAGGGCACCGGTTGTGTGACAACTCGGTATAAGATCGTTCATCCTGTTTATGGAGCGTAAAAAAGTGCTCTTGCCGCAACCGCTGGGACCAATAATGGCAGTAACATATTTGGAAAGAATATCGGCACTCACCCTCTTTACCGCCTCGAACTCACCATAGTAAATGGAAAATTCCTTGGCCGAGATATGAGTCGTATCCCCTCCGGATATTTTTCTTCTTTCAGGAGGCAGATAAATATCTCTTGTTGCTTTCTGTGCTGACGCACTTCCGGAACTCTCTCTGGCATCCATTGTCATGAGCATTGATTTTCTATTAGCCTTTTAATTTTTTCGAAATACGGGCCCTCAACACAATCGCCGAGAGATTCAGCATCAACACAATACTTACAAGGGCGAGCACCATACCGTACTGAACGTGGCGGATCTGACTGGCAGCCTCATGTTCGCTGGCAAGATTATAAATATTCCAGGAAAGGGCTGGTGTAGGAGAAGAAAAAACATCAGCCAAACCTATGGCCGAACCAACACTGACCGCCGCTGTGAAAATAATCGGAGCCGTCTCGCCTGCTGCCCTGCCGAGGCTGATAACCCCACCCGTCAGGATGCCAGGCAATGCTGCGGGCAGAATCACCGTTGCAATGGTATTCCATTTTGTGGAACCAAGGCTGAGTGAAGCCTCCCTGTATGTCTTTGGAACAGCAAGGATCGCCTCTTCGGCTGCGCGTATAATGGTTGGCAGAATCATAATGGCCAGCGTCAGTGCACCGGCAATCACACTTTTTGATTCAGAAACCTTGAGGGTATTGATAAAAAAAGCAAGACCAAACATACCGAAAACAATGCTTGGCACTCCAGCGAGGGTGCTGTTGGCGCTGCGCAACATGCTGTTCAAAAAACCCGGCCTGGCATATTCGGTAAAATAGACCGCAGCGACCACACCAAGGGGAAAAGCAAAAAGCATGGCTCCAACAGCAAGAAAAAAAGTACCCTGAATTTCCGGCCAGATGCCCCCGAAAAAATGCGAATCAACCGAGCTATCGGTGATAAATCCCCAATACACGGTAAACTCGGGAAGAAGCATCTTCTCAAGATTATCCTTGACGTAGGGAAACAGCTTGACCAGCGAAGTCCCCTGAAAACCGATGGCACGGCTCACAAAGTACTCTTTCGACATGACATCGGGGTTGGAGTTGTCCCACTTGGATTCATAGAGGAGGTCATGCAGCTTTTCCTCCGATTTCTCCCACCGGGTCTGTCCATACTTGAACCTTGTCAACATCGGCGCAGAATCCCCAGGCAGAGGACCAAGCAGAGCCTGGAGAGCCGCTCTGACCTGTGCATATTTCGCCTTGTATTCCACCTTTTTTTCTGGCGCCATTGTTTCAAGCTCTGTCTCGAACCCGGTAAGCATATCGTACACCTTTGAGCGGTATCGCTCTGATGAGGCTACCTCACTTGAAAGGCCCTCGCTGTCGCCCCTCTTGAATTCACTAAACAGCATTTTCCGATGCTCAACCGTACCGGTAAAAAATACCGCGCCGATACCATTGGTGATGATCGGCAAAACAACAATCATCAGGGCAATCGCCATAACGATTATAGAACCGATACCAACCGCAGTAAATGATCGATCAAGTATTTTTCTGGTTCCGATATTCATAAGTACAGGATTTGATGAACAGATGCATAACAATCAATAAGAAACCTCCAGCAACAAAATCTACTGACCCGAAAGAATTTTCCGCTGGCGGACAACAATCCTTTCACTGACCAGGTTGCTGATAAAGCTGATAACAAGCAGAAGGAGGCCCATGGCAAAAAGAACATGAAAACGGGCCGATCCAGTCACCTGGTCAGCTTCGCCCATATCACCGGCAATGGTTGCCGTCAGCGTCCTGATTGCCTGGAGATAGTTGAACCATGGCTCGGGAACCTGGGAAGAGTTGCCCGAAGCCATCCAGACCACCATCGTTTCGCCGAGTGCGCGCATGATACCAAGAATGACCGCTGCCAGAATACCACTGCTTCCGGCAGGAAGAACTGTTTTGATGATCGTTTCAGCCCTGGTGGCTCCAAGCGCGTAACTCCCCTCACGAATGTCTCGCCCAACAGCCTGAAGGGCATCTTCCGAAACACTCACAATGGTAGGCAAGGCCATAAAGCTCAGAATAATGGAGACATTCAGTGCGTTGGTACCGGTCAGAATCTGAATTCCGTAAAGAATGGTCCCGACTTTGAACAAAAGAAAAACAGAAAGAAGGCCAAAGAGAATCAGAAAGAATATATGCAGTTGCTGACGCCGTTCCTGATCGGTGATCTTCGTGGTCAAAAGATCGGAAAGAACAATAACAGCAAGAACCATAAAGGGAGAAACGAGTATCCACCACGCCCACATCAGCAAAGGGCCGCCGTTATTCTGCAAAAGCGGGGCCAGAATGACAAGGGCAAAAAAGCCAAAGGCGACTGAAGGAATTGCCGCAAGCATCTCAATAACCGGCTTGGCATACTGGCGTATCGAAAAAGGAAGGATGTCACTCAGACATATTGCTGCGGCCACACCCATCGGCACAGCAATCAATGCAGAACCGAACGTAACCATCAGGCTGCCGTAAATGATGGCAAATGCCCCGAATCGAGCGGGGTCATCGGCGGGGTACCAGTTTGAACTGGTAAAAAATTCACTGAAACCGCGGATCTGAAAAAACGGCACCGCATCACGCGCCACAAAATAAAAGATGAAAAGAACGATAACAGCCACAAAAGAGGCAACGGAAAAAAGCATACCCTCCCCGGCTGTTTTTGCTATCTTTTGCAGGGTACGTTTGCGAGCGCTCACCACAAATGCATTTGTTCGGTTGCACTCCCCTCCACTCTCTCCAGCCATATTCTTGAATGTTTTCTTTTAGTCAATACGGTCACTTTCAATGTGACAGGCCCAATCTAAGAGCTTTCTCTACAGGATACAACCACGCTTCTGTTACAAGTATGAAACATTTGCCAGGAAGTACAAAAACAAAAAAGCCGGATTAACTGGTTAACCGGCTTTCATGTAAAAAAGTGTTCTTACTCTCCACCAAAAAAAACAAACTCAGCGGTTAATAAAGCCAAGCTCCGTGATCATCCGTTTTCCCTCAGCGCTTTTCGGCAGATCAACAAACTGTTTGACCACCCCCGAAGGCTGGCCGTTTGTATAAAAATAGAGCGGCCTTGAGACCGGATAGATGCCACTTTTCACCGCAGCGACTGTGGGCAAAACACCATTGACGGCAATAACTTTTACCGAACCATCAACAAAACCATGACCGAGAAAACCAATGGCTGAAAGGGTTGTGCTCACCCGGCTTTTCACAGAACCGTTGCTCGACTGCGTCTCGGCACTTCCGGTAACCGGTACACCTTTGCCAATCACCAGCTCCTTGAATGACTCCTCTGTCCCGCTGTTGGATTCACGCTGGATAACAACGATACGGGTATTGGGGCCTCCCACCTCTCTCCAGTTGGTGATGGCTCCACGGTAAATACTGCTGATCTGCGCTTTTGTCAGCGAACGTACCGGATTTGCCGGATGAACAACCATGGCAAGACCGTCAAGCGCAACAATGGTGGCCACAGGATTAACCCCTTTTTGGCGGGCAGCCGCAATTTCAGCCGCCTTCATGGCACGCGACATGGTCGCAATGGTACAGGAGCCGTTGATCAGGCTTTTGGCGCCGTTGCCGCTGCCCGACTCACTTACCGTAACACGAACCCCATATTTTTTGGTAAAATATGCCGCAAATGTTTTTGCAAGAGGGCCTACGGTCGTAGATCCGTCAAGCACAAGGGTATTTACAGCAGCACCTGCCGCCACGGAGATAAGAGCAAGTAAAACAATAAACAGCGAAATTTTTTTTATCATGATATCGATTCTGGTTTTTGTAGGTTTACCTGCAAGATACGCAGCAACCGGGTAACTCTGAAATTTCATCTGCCTTCCTCCCCTCCTGGACAGAACAAAACGTGTTAGAGAAGCAGTTTTCTGTTGGCTTCTCTTGCTTAAATTTGTTAAATTGCATTAAAATTCTCAAATTAAGGTAAAAGCATTCAGGGAAATAAAATACCATAATAAATTTTGACCAAAACATATCTTCCTATAATCATAAAATAATAACCATCATGGCAAACGAAGCAATCAACGATTTTTCAGTTGCACTCGGCAACCTTTTTGATACCGCAGGCAAACTTTTGCAGCAGAATGTCGATTTGTTCGGCACAGCAGCGAAGGCTATCGTATCAGTTGTTGAGCCACTCACAAAAACAGCTCTCGATCTTGCTGGCAACGTAACCAACACGGCCGGTCAGTTGCTGCAGAACGTGACATGCACGGCCGGACAGGCAGTGCAGAACGTAACGGCAGTGATTATTCCTAAAAAGTAACTTGCTGTTTTTTTCAAGGAAGCACCTTATACCGCCGGTATAGGGTGCTTTTTTTTTGCATGAAAAATTTTTTCTGTGACACACACCCGAATTCACCAAAACCAGAGCATCTCCCTTATGACCTGCAAAGCAGTTATTTTTGATCTTGACGGCACCTTGCTCAACACCCTTCAGGATATTGTCAACACCCTCAATACCGTCCTTGCCCTGCACCACTATCCCATCCATACCGTCGATGAGTGCCGCTTTCTCGTCGGGCATGGCATGAAGGAACTGGTCAAAAAAGCACTGCCCGAAGAGGCCGGAACCCCCGAGACCATTGATCTTATGCTCAAGGATCTGATGACACACTACGGCGACAACTGGAACCGGCACTCACGCCCTTACCCCGGCATCAGCGCCCTGCTCGACACTCTTACAGAGAGCGGCATAAAAAAAGCAATCCTCTCAAACAAAGCCGACCACTTCACCCAACTCTGCGCAGATGAACTGCTGAAAGAGTGGGACTTTGATGTGGTCATGGGCCATCACAGCGCCATAGCCCACAAACCCGACCCCGAAGGTGCCCTGCTTGTTGCCCGGATGCTCAATGAAGAGCCCTCCTCAATTCTCTACGTCGGAGACAGCGGCATCGACATGCTGACCGCCACAAGAGCAGGAATGTACCCTCTCGGCGTTCTCTGGGGATTCCGTCCTGAAAGCGAGCTTTTGGAATTCGGGGCAAAATCTTTGGTGCAGCACCCGGAAGAGATTGTTGCATTGCTGGAGGTGATCGTGTAGCCTGGAGGCAGAAAGGGAAACGGTGCCATGAAACATCGGGCAATCAGTCCACCATAGAGATCGTAGCATCTATTTGCAGCCAGGTATCAATCCAGTTTTTCGCAACGACCCTGCATACAAATAATTTTCCGGCATCCATCAAACGCGAACAAACCTGATTCGTTGCTGCCGGTACAAATCCAATACGAGTGTCGTCACAATAGAGAGCAATCGCAAACTTGTCAAATTTATTATCAGGCTCTCTTTTCATCGTCAAAAATTTTTCTGGGACGATACAAGATTCAATGCTCTCAATTTCAGCACAATAGCTTGTACCAGCAACGACTATTTCCAATACCAGAATTTCCTGCGAAAACGGCACAATACCTTGCCCCTCTCGACGCAGGAGATCCAGCAAACCTGGCGTTACGGGTATGAGAGATTCACTCATCAGTCATGATGTCAATAAGTGTTGCATACTTGGCCCTTTCCTTCTCAAATTTTTCAATATCACTTCTTAACTCCCCCTGTTTCTGCGCTATATATTTTTCATCAAAAATCAACTCTTTAACATTGAACGGAAAGGTTTGCTGTAACTGGGCTATTTTGGCGGTCAACGACTTGACATTGCTTTCAAGATGCTCAATCCGTTCCCTCTTCTCATCACCTGAGATAGATACAATCTTCTCCCTTTTCGACTCATCAAGATAGAGAAGAATGTTTTGCAGTTCAGCTATTTTCTGCAGATCATAAGCAGATTTTACTTTGATGAACAACTCTTTTTCATCTTCCGTTTGATCCGGATTCAGATCAGGATGGAGCCTTTTGCACAGCACCCGAAACAACTCTTTCAGCTTCCTGGTATCTTCTTCTGAAACCAAATGTGACAGCACATCTTTGGCTTGATCCAAAGCGGCAGCCTGAGCCTCAATTTCAGCATAATAATCCTGAAATTTTTTATCTACTGAATTTTCTATCGCCTGCAAATCGGGTCGCTCATCGCGGTTTATTGCCGCCTGTATCAACTTCATTTTCATTTTAAGCCGGGCTGCTTCCGTTTTCTTTTGCAGTAACTCAAGCTGAAAACAACCCAGTTTCTCAAGATAGAGTGAGCTCAAAATAACAGACTCATCCTCCACCATCCCTTTGTGACGGGTAAAAAGATCCAGAAACTCCACAGCAAGCTGCGCAAGTTGCCGGTTAAGCTCTTCATTTTCCGGAGTGACGGCAAGGGTGTTCTGGTTCATGATTTCTTCAATCGGTACAATTGCAACAAAACAAACTCTCTACTTTTCCATCCCGACCACGGCAAGCAGTGTCGCCGCATAAGTGGTTTCAGTATTGATGACTCCACAGTAGCTCAGCTCCCGATGCAAAAGTTCCTGAAGGTGCGATTTATTGTTGATGGCCACCGTTTTCCACTCCTCCGGTGTTATTGAAACCGGCGCTTCCATGCTGAGCAACGCCTCATCAAGGTGTTCAAGCCACGGGGCTCTGGTACCATCAAGGCTCATGCCGATACGGGTGATGAGGTGGTGAATTTGCCCATCTTTTCCCTGCGTGTTGATCTTCCATATCGTCAAAAGACCGCTTTGCCTGATGCTGCCTGCTTTGCCTGCAAGAGCTCTGGAATGGGTCTCAGCATTGGCAAAACGATTCAGCAAATTGCTGATCATGGGATGTTCAAGACCAAGAAGGTACAGACTTTCATATTGCATGGCAAGGTCACGGTCAGTGGTAAAGGAGAGAGGTGGCTCTCCATTATTCTGCAACACCAGTCGAGCATCAGCCTCTTGATGAAATGACAAACCCAAAACCGTTGCTGCGCGTGCAAGAAAATTGACCAGCCGTTGCATTCCTTTGCCCTGATCGTCAAATTTCTGGTACTCTCCGAGGTTAAATTTGTCAAGTTCCTGAAAAAGTTCAAACACAACCTGTCGGGCAAGGTCGGCGTTCAACATGGCAACTTCAAGCTCCTGCCGTGTCCGTTGCAATGCAGGGTCACTGATAGCATCCTGATAGAGGCGGTCATAACTCAAGACGTTACTCAATTGCCCCAGTACTTGTGTTCGCAGATCTTCGGCAATTTGCCCCTGCTCGTCAACCTTTCCCAGGGCTTTCGCAATGTCAGCGAGCTTTTCCTCAAGTAACAAAAATATCTGCCCTTCAATGGTATCGGTTGCCACGAGGTTGTAGACCTGTGCCGTTGAATCCTGCCCATACCGGTGAATTCGCCCAATCCGCTGTTCCAGATCCATCGGGTTCCATGGCAGATCATAATTGAAGAGGATTCGTGCAAACTGGAGGTTTATCCCCTCCCGTCCTGCCGCCGTGCAAACCAGTACCGATGAGCCATCCTTGCGTCGAAACCGTTTTTGAGCAGCCGTTTTTGCCCCATGATCACCACCTTTGAGAATATCGACACCTTTGTCGGGAAAACGATCACTCAACTGCTTTTTAATGGCCTCAACAGTGCCAAGATAGGTGGCAAAAATAACGACCTTCTCATCCGAATTCTGCTGCCAGATCTGCTCCAGCGCATGAACAAGCATCACTATTTTTGACTCAACGCCCTCCGGAAATGATGCAAGAAGAGCTGAAATCCGTTGCCTCTCCTGTGGCAGAGCAACCGTAACCAGTGTCGCCGCCGACTCCTCGCTTGCTCCGGCATCATATTCCAGGTCGGAGTAACTCTCCGCCGTTGAGGAAAACGAAAGGGAATCGCGACGTTTTTTGAGGAGTTGATACCTCGCATCAGCAAGAATCTGCTCTGTCTCTGCATTGCCGACCGCATCGAAGGGCAAGCCGTACATCTGGTGAATAAACTGCCGCGCCTCTTCAAACACCCGATTGCGACCATCAACGTCAAGACGCTCGTCGCGCTCAATTCCTTCATGAATCGTGAGCATCAACAAGCGGCGACACAAGGTTGAACGGATGGCGGCAAAGCTGCTTGCGGCTATTTTCTGAAAGATGGTCATGACAAAACCAAGCGCACGACCCTTGTTGCCATTCCTGGCGGCAAGGTTGTATCCATCCTGCAAATAATGAAGCAGTGCCTGATAAAACTCCTGCTCTTTCTCCGAAAGCCGAAACCCTTGGGTATGCACCATGCGCCGCACAAACAACGAACTGCCATCCTGTGCACAGGCATCAGCCTTGGTACGGCGAATCACAACCGCATTAAGCCGGTGTCGATTGCGCACCATATCGTGCTCATTTTCGAAAAGTCCAGGGCTGAGGAGGCGAATCAGCATCCAGAATCGGAAATGGTCGCCCTGATGGGGAGTGGCGGAGAGCAAAATAAGATCGCGGCAATGGTCACGAATTGCTTCAGCAAGCTTGAAGTTTTCAGTTTTTTTAACCTTGTTGCCGGTGCGATAAACGCTCAGGTGGTGGGCCTCATCAAAAACAACCAGATCCCAGATTGGAGCTGCAAGGAGCCGTTTAACCCTTGAGGTCCGTTTCAGCGTATCGACCGAAACAATTAACCGGTTATGCCTCGCAAAGGCATTGGATTTGCGGTCAGTGACGTCACCATCGCTGCCAAACACCTCAAAATCGAGATTAAACACATCGTTCAGCTCTCTTCGCCAGTTCTCCACCAGACCGGCAGGTACAATCATGATGGCCCGCTGCAACTCACCCCGCGATGCAAGCTCACGAAGAATAAGCGCAACCTCGATTGTTTTACCCAATCCAACTTCATCGGCAATGAGGAATCGCTTTGGACGAGCGTTCGTAAGGCGATGCACCAATACAATCTGATGCGGCAGCAAATCAACTTTTGCGGAAGTAAGGGTTGCGGCACTCTCCATCAAAGGAAGTTCTTCAGCTTCAACAGCCAGCCAGAGTTGTTCCAGCCGCTCCTTTGTAACCGGCACCATACCCCGGATAATCTGGTCGAAACGGTCGGTTGCCAATTGAAGAGAGTCAGCCGGAACCTGCCGATCCCCATGAGAGCGAAAAAAGACCGTGACAAAGCCGGTCGATTCACGGCCAACAACCATACCATCGCCAAGCTCCCTGTGGCTGACTTTCACCCCTGGCTCTATTTCAGGAAATGCGATCGACATAGTAGCCAACGGTGACTTCGCCCCCATTTTCGCCCTGGCGATTAACACGTTTCAAGTCAAACGCGGCACTTCCATCCCATAACCCGTCCGAGAGGCGCACCGTCTTGCGGTCACGACGGCGAAAAAGCAGCTCTTCTTCCAGAAGCGACACTTCAAAAGCATTGGGATGAGATGAAAATCCGAACACCACCCCACAGGCAGGCCAGCGATTTTGCAGATTTTTCAGCAAAGGCCGAACCGTGCGGGCAAGAAAGGCCTCAGCCGCAGTCGGTTCCATTGTTTCAACAATGGCTTCAAGGCCGGAGACTAAAATGGTATGGCCTGTTACCGGCGGATCGTCAGGAAACCCCTGCGACCAGCTCAGAAGATGCCGCAAAGAGATCATTGCCCCATTGGGAATAAACTCACCAAGGCTCGCTTTGTCAAAAATTACCGATGAACCCTTGCGTTGCCAAACCGTGTTCGAGATTGTTTCCATAATGTCAAGATTCAAGCACTTTTTTAATTCCCGACAGAAGCACAGTAAAACTGTGTGAGCTGTTTTTTTCAAGATTGAGATACCCGCCAATAGCACGGGATCCTGCAACCTTCTGATATTTGCCGTTTGTCAGTTTATTCAATTCCTGAGAGGGAGAGCCAAGTTTATCCGGAGTTCTGTACCGGCTCTGTACCTGTTTTGCAGCCAATCCCCTGATACCCAGCCCACGTTCAACCGCAGCCAGATCGCCGAGATAAAAACTTTCCAATTCGTGGCAAGCGACGCGAACCAAGGCTTCGCTTTTCCCTGCTTGCTGGCACAGCTCCGCAAGTCTCCTTTTAACAACATGGCAATCAGCAGCATCCTGATCACGCAAGACGACAAAGATTGAATCGGGGAGCAGCCAAAAGCGAAGTTTTCTCTCGAGTTGCTTTTCCAGATCACTTTTTCCCTGAAAAACCACATAGTGAACATTGATATCAGAAGGAATCAATCTCGGCAACACCCCTTCAAGCATTCGTCGAGCAGAGAGCTCTTCGAGAAAGAAAACAAGGCTCTTCATTGTGGATCGCTCCCCTCAAAAAATCCCTGATCCCACAAATAGCCCATCTGATCGCCATCTTTCATATAGGCAACAATCTGCGCATTTTCATTGGCTCGACGGATTTGGGTATATCCCTCTTCTTTGACGAGCCAGAACACCTCATCAACAGTTGTTGCATTTAAAAAATCAGGTGAATGGGTCGAAACAAACACCTGCCCGCCCCGATTTGCATAATTTCGAAACTCCTCAGCCAGCTCATGCAAAAGCCTTGGATAGAGCTGATTTTCAGGCTCTTCTACACACAGTAACGGGTGAGGGGAAGGATCATAGAGCAGCGTCAGATAAGCCAGCATCTTGATGGTACCATCCGACACATAGCGAGCCAAAAAGGGATCTTCAAACGAACCATCCTGAAACTTGAGCAGCACCCGCCCCTCTTCGGTGGTTTTTGATTCTACCTGAGAGATCCCGGGAATGCGCTGCTT
>CAIMHT010000030.1 GCA_903840935.1 uncultured Chlorobiaceae bacterium | reverse complement strand
CATATTATCAGCCAGGTTTTTGAGATCACCGACCGTCAGTGGCGTGGAATCGGCCTCATCCCCGGAAGCGGACTTTCTTTGAGGGAAGCGTACAGTCACTATGACGCCGAAAAAAAGTTTGATGTTTCGCATATCTGCGCCGCTGAATCACCGCTCTGCATGAGTGGCAGTGTGCTGCAAGGAATTTTGAAGCCAGACGGCTGCCCCGCATTTGCACGGGAGTGCACCCCGGAACACCCCCTCGGAGCCACCATGGTCTCCTCCGAAGGTGCCTGTGCCGCCTACTACAACTATCACCGAAATTTTGCCTTATGACCGTTCTCCCTCTCTGCCCGACACCAATCATGCAGCACGAAACCGTCCAAATGGCCCATGGTGCCGGAGGACGCCTCTCCCAGTCACTTATGCAGCGGGTCTTCTTGCCGCATATCCACAACTCCTGTCTTGACCTGCTTGACGATCAGGCGAAACTTGACCTGCCTCCCGGTATGGTGGCCTTTACCACCGACAGCTATGTAGTGAGTCCGATTTTTTTTCCCGGCGGCACCATCGGCGAGTTGGCGGTCAACGGTACGGTCAACGACTTGGCGGTCGGGGGGGCGCGGCCCCTTTACCTCAGCGCAGGCTTCATCATCGAAGAGGGATTTTCGCTTGCTGATCTTGAAACCATTGTCATTAGCATGGCCGAGGCCGCACGAAAAGCAGGCGTGATGATTGTTACCGGCGACACCAAGGTTGTCGGCAAAGGGCAGTGCGACAAGCTCTTCATCAACACCTCGGGGATTGGCGTTATCAGGGAGGGGGTCAACCTCTCATGCCGCAATCTGCACCCTGGTGACAGCATCATTCTTTCAGGCACGGTGGGCGATCACGGCATGGCCATCATGACATCGCGCGAAGGGCTCTCCTTCCAGTCACGCATCAAGAGCGACTGCGCTGCACTGAGTGGCATGATTGCCGCCATGCTCGACGTGGTGCCCGCAATCCATGCCATGCGTGACCCTACAAGGGGAGGAGTGGCCGCCACACTGAATGAACTTGCCGTATCCTCCGGTGTTGGAATTGAAATCAATGAAACAACCATTCCCGTAAAAGCAGAGGTGCGCGGTGCCTGCGAACTGCTCGGCATCGACCCTCTCCACGTCGCCAACGAAGGGAAACTTGTTGTGGCCGTTGCCGCCGCCGATGCCGCAAAAGTTCTGGAGGTCATGCGCTCCTTTTCAGAAGGCCGCGATGCCGTCATCATCGGATCAGTGGTCAACCTTCACCCCGGCATGGTGGTCATGCGCACCGCTTTTGGCAGCCAGCGCATCATTGACCTGCCCCTCGGCGAACAATTGCCGAGGATTTGCTGAGACGGTACCTGATGTTCAAACAGAGGGATTCTTTCCGGCACTTCTCAGGCTCCCCGGTGAGTAATGAAACTGATTGTTGCCCCGGTTAAAGTGGTTCACATGTGAATAGCCCAGTTGTGTCGCAATCACCTTCAGCGGGATATCGGTACTCAGAATAGCCTCATGAACATCAAGTATGACGCATTCCAGATTGTTGGAACAATTTGTTAAAGTGAATAGTATACGCTACATTTTAAAAGAAAAAGTGCATAAATGTAGTATATACGATACAGTGATGGGCGATATTCAGGAAATTGGCGAGTTGCTTCACCGTCGAAGGAAAACGTTAGGATTGTCACAGCAGCAGGTAGCCGGCGCAAATGGAATGAGCCGCGTAACGCTAAGCCGTTTTGAAAATGGCAAACTGCCGGAAATTGGTATACGGAAGGTTATGGCCATCTGTGCAACACTTGGGCTTGAGCTCACCGTAAAAGATGCTTCACAGCGTCCAACCTTGCAGGAGCTGATAACCGAACGGGAGATTTAGGATGCTGGATGTATGGGTTACTCCTCATGTGGTCGGCTCACTCGATCGCCACTCACGTGAAGCTGGTGCTTCTACGTTTGCTTATCGTTCTGCAATTCAGCCCGGTGAGGATGTCTCTCTGACGATGCCGTGGTCACTGGAAAGTTATCGGTACCAGAACGGGTTACATCCCGTCTTTCAAATGAATCTGCCCGAAGGCAGGCTGAGGGAGTCGATCGAACTCTCATTCCGAAAGCGTGTCAAGGGCTTTGATGCACTCTCCTTGCTGGAGGTTGTCGGGCGTTCGCAGATTGGCAGGTTGCGTTTTGCCAACGATCCCGATGTGATTGATCAGGTTCCCTTACAACGTGTTTCGGAACTGGTAGCCTACGATGGCTCGGAAGAGCTGTTGATTGATCTTTTGGAGCGTTTTTCTATGGTTTCAGGTGTCTCTGGAGTGCAACCCAAGGTACTGATCAGGGACGACGAAAATGGAGAAGGCGAAAGACACACTTTTGCTCAGTCTCGTGTTACGGTGAAAGGAGCCACGCATATCGTCAAGGGTTGGAACCGCAATGAATATCCCCATTTGGCCGCTAACGAGTTTTTCTGCATGGATGCAGCCCGCCGAAGCGGGTTGGAAGTGCCGGAGTTTACTCTTTCGGAAAACAACCAATTCCTGGTGGTCAAGAGGTTTGACCGGACAGAGGAGGGAGAGTATCTTGGGTTTGAAGATTTCTGTTCCCTGAATGGTATCGGCACGGCAGAGAAGTATGACGGGAGCTATGAAAAGCTGGCCAAACGGATTCGCCAGTTTGTCTCTCCTGAGCTTCAGGCCTCTGCCCTGGAGGTTTACTTCCGCTCCCTCACACTCTCTTGTATCGTGAGGAACGGTGATGCCCATCTCAAAAATTTCGGTGTACTCTACACGGCATCAAACAAACCGGTGCGCCTTGCCCCTGCTTTCGATATCGTTTCAACAAGAGCATATATCAAAAAGGACACTTTGGCGCTTACTCTGGACGGCAGCAAGCGCTTTCCCGCAGCAAAAAAACTCATTGCCTTCGCAAAAATGCACTGTAATCTTCAACCAGCAAAAGCAAAACTCATTATCGAAGAGGTTGTCGATGCCGTTGCTGAAACCGTTGCAGGTTTGCGCCAGCATACGCTCGATTTTGCGGACTTTAAGCCTGTTGGTGAGGCCATGCTCAGTGAGTGGAATGAGGGGCTGACGGCTATCGGGCAAAATAGTTGACGGCTCCGATATGGATGCGGAAGTGGCTTTAAGTTTATGACTACCTTATGGAAATACCGATAAATTTCCTTTCTGTGCAGAATACGATATATGATTATTCCGTCTTCTCTTTTTTCATATCCCAATCTGTATTCTCCGAAGCGGATTCTGAAAAAGTCACCCTTTTTCTTTTCTCCTTTTAACTTCTTAATGTTATGAGAGCTTTCT
>CAIMHT010000029.1 GCA_903840935.1 uncultured Chlorobiaceae bacterium | reverse complement strand
GAGAGCATTCTGAAGAAAATGGGCACAAGTATGCGTTCCGAGAACAAGAAATAAACTGTCCTTGATCTTCTGATACATCCAGCCAACACAGGCAAGGCCACAAAAACTGTGCGTAACGTTATCTTCCTTGATTACCTGAATATCTCCGGGAACCTGCATCATGAATGTTTTCTTTTGAGAGTTACTGCACGCAATAAACTGAGTTACAGAGGTCATACATAAAGAGAGGTGAAGATAAAATATTTTCACTAATCCCCCTACTCTCCCGGCTCCCTTGTCGGGACTATTTTCGCTTTGACCGAGGCGCTTTTCTCTCCAAGTCGGACGGCCCGATCCCGGCGGTCGTCAATCTTTATGACTGTATAGACACGCTTGCCGCCCTTGCTGAAAGAGTATTCATGGAGCTTAAGGGCAAGGTTGAAGAGGAGTGGCGCAGGCCCTTCAACCGTCGTACCCATATCATGAAGCCTGAAACTGCAACCGCTTGCTGCAAGAAGCTCCTGCAATCCGGCAACAAAACCACTCATACTCCCCTCCTTGCTGTCGAGAGGAATAACCGCAATATCCATCAACGCCATAGCAATAAAGAGTACTTGATTATCTGAAAACAGTCTCTTCGCGTCCTGGACCGACAGAGATAAAGGTAACCGGAACCTGCAGCTCATCTTCAAGAAAGGTGACATAGTTCTGCGCTTCAGGCTGCATATCGAAAAAACTCCGGGCGTTGGCGTTCGATGCCATCCACCCCTTCATTGAGGTGAAAAGCGGCGTCACCCTCGAAAGCGTTTGATGATCGGTCGGGAAATCATGGATCTCCTTGCCGTCGAGCATATAGGATGTGCACACCTTGATCTCTTCAAAGGTATCAAGCACATCAAGCTTGGTGAGCGCAATTTCCGTCACACCGTTAACAGTAAGCGAATAGCGAAGAGCTACAAGATCGATCCAGCCGCAGCGACGTTTTCTTCCGGTTGTGGCACCAAACTCATGGCCGATCCGGCCAAGAAGCTCCCCGGTCTCATCAAGAAGTTCCGAGGGGAATGCCCCATTGCCGACTCTGGTCATGTAAGCCTTGCAGACACCGATCACCTTGCCGATATAGTTCGGTGCTATGCCGGAGCCGGTGCAGGCACCTCCGGAGGTTGGATTGGAGGAGGTCACATAAGGATAGGTTCCATGGTCAACATCAAGCAGACAGCCCTGTGCACCTTCAAGCAGAACAGTTTTTCCCGCCTGGAGTTGCCGGTTCAGGTAAAGCTGGGTATTGGTCACGTATGGATCGATAATCTTGTCGAACTCTTCGTACTCGCGCACCATGGTTTCGACATCAATCTCCTCCTTGTCATAAATATTCTTGAAGAGCTTGTTCTTGGCTGCAAGGTTTTCACGGAGTTTCTCCTGCAGCACTTCTGCACTGAGCAGATCGACAACCCTGATACCCTTACGGGCAAACTTGTCCTCATAGCTCGGACCGATACCACGACCGGTTGTCCCTATTTTCTGGTCACCCTGGGCACTTTCATGCAGAGAATCGAGCAGTTTGTGATAGGGCATGATAAGGTGGGCATTATGGCTGATAAAAAGCCGGCCTGTTACCTCGTAACCAAGCTCCTCGACCTTTCTGATCTCATCGAGCAGCGCTGCCGGATCAATGACGACGCCATTGCCGATAACACAAACACATCTTTTATTAAAAATTCCAGAGGGAATCAGGTGCAGAACGACGGTTTTATTATCGAAACAGATGGTATGACCGGCATTCGCCCCACCCTGATAACGGACAACAATATCATACTTGTCCGAAAGGTAATCCACAAGCTTGCCTTTACCTTCATCACCGAACTGTGTGCCGACAATAACCGTTGCCGACTGTGACGGTGTCCTGAATTTTTTTGATTCCACGACGATTGTTTTTATTGACAGATATAATGATCAAAATGAGCCAGAAGCTCACTCTTTCCCTTGCCTGAAAACGATGAATAATTTACAATAAATTTGGCTT
>CAIMHT010000028.1 GCA_903840935.1 uncultured Chlorobiaceae bacterium | reverse complement strand
CCTATAATGAGGTGTTATTACGCTTTTGATCAAGGTTTGCCTAAGATTTTTAAATATTTTCGATCTTCAAATATCAATATAACGTATTATTATATATTATCATAGCGTCTTTTCGTTCAAACACTACATATACAACAACTCTCATTGGTACCGTTCTTCCAATTACCATGGTCCGTGGATTCTTATCTTGAACAGCAGGCTTCCTTATGAGATAAGAAGGCATCGCTGGGAAGATATCAGAAGGTATCGCGACATTGAGTACCGCCGGTCCGATCGTAATGATAACCAATATCAGCGTAACGATGACAACAGACGGAAAATGCTGGATCAGCGTAATGAGGCCAACAGTCGTCGAGTTCAGCCTCAGAACAAGGCTGTCGAGACCCGCCGAGTTCAGCAGCAGAACAAAGCCGTTGAGATCCGCCGAGTTCAGCCTCAGAACAAGGCACAAAATATAAAGCGAGTTCAGGAACAGCCAAAAAAGGGCACCGATAATCAGCGAACCCAGGAAGAGCAGGGTAAGGGTGTAAACAGTATCGACAGGCAGGGTAAGGGTGGCAACAACAGCGACAAGCAGGGTAAGGGTGGCAACAACAGCGACAGGCAGGGTAAGGGTGGCAACAACAACGACAAGCAGGGTAAGGGTGGCAACAACAACGACAGTCAGAGTAATGGTGGAAACAATAACGACAGACAGAATAATGGCGGAAAAAGAAACTGACTGATTTTTTTCTCATGATAAGGCAGGAGGATGCTGCATAATTATTTCAGCGCCCTTCTGCTGATTTTTAACTGTTCATCAATAACAAAACGGGAGTCGATTATGAAAAACTATGTTTTATTAATCATGGCTATTGTAGCTCTGGCCGGTTGTTCTACATCGTACAAGGGTAGTATAAAAGCTCAAAACAATCCGGATGCGTCAAAAAGCGTCAGTTATGTCGCAAGTCAAGGGACAGGTCACTCTGCTGTGCTCATCAACAGATAACCAAAGCATTGATTTGTTACAAAGCCTCGTGCAACTCGCCGGGGCTTTGTTTTGTCTGTCGATCAATTGTTCCGTGTCGATTTTTTGTAAATTTTATCACATAAAGCACAAGATTATCAAGCAAAAAGCGTCAAATCAAAAACGATGTTGTTCAGGATGATCGATTACAAACAGGTAGAAACAGGACATGGGCATAATGAGATCAAAGATTTATCTGTTTTTGGGGATGTTTTTTCTCATCCTCACCTCGCCGTTGCATGCAGAAGAATCGCTGACGTGGCAGCAGTGCGTCAGCGAGGCAAAAGTGGCGCATCCCGACCTCTCCTCGGCTCTTGCGCTCTTGCAGCAGGCTGAAGCCGATAAACGCATCACGGGAGGCGCACTTCTTCCTTCGCTCAGTTTGGGTGCAAGCTCCGCTGAGAGCGGTTCGACAGCCAGAGGGAGCAGCCGCTCCGCATTACACTTCTACTCGCTGACGGCACAGCAGCTTGTGTATGACGGGCATAAAACGTCGAACATGGTTGCCAGTACCAGAGAGGCGATCAAGGGTGCACAATATAATTATAATGTGGTCTCCGCTGATCTCCGTTTTGCCCTTCGAAGGGCGTTTACGCAATTGCTCAAAGCACAGGAGCTTGTCGGTCTTGCCGGTGAGATTGCCGATCGGCGGCAGAAGAATTTCCGCTTGATCAGTTTGCGCTATCAGGGAGGACGGGAGCATATCGGTTCGCTTCGCCAGGCGGAGGCCGATCTGGCCCAGGCGGATTTTGAAGTTTCACAGGCCAGACGGGGACTGGTTCTTTCCCAGACAACGCTTGCTTCGGCCCTTGGGCGTGACAGTCACAAGCCGATCAGGGTTCAGGGAGGATTCAATGCCAGTGACCTTTTGACCACAAAGCCCGATCTTGCCCTTCTTGCAAAAAACAATCCTCTTTTCCAGCAGCTCGATACCAAAAGCAAAGCTGCCCGTTTTGATCTTGATGCGGAGAGAAATGCTTTTTCACCAGAACTTTATTTGACTTCGTCGCTTGGAAGGCGTGCTGTTGACAGCCTGCCGTTCAAAGCAGTTGACTGGAGTGCGGGGCTCACGCTTTCTGTGCCGATTTATGAGGGGGGCACAGGCCAGGCAAGGGTTTCGAGGGCGATGGCAATGTTAAGTCAGAAGAATGCAGAGGAAAAGAGTGGTTATCTCCAGATTTTCAACTTGCTCGAAGAGAGCTGGAAAAATTTTCAGGATGCCCGTCAACTGGTTGTGGTGAAGAAAAAATTTCTTGATGCAGCCATGGAGCGTTCTACCATTGCCAATGCGCAATATTCTAATGGTCTTGTTTCGTTCAACGATTGGGTGATTATCGAAAACAATCTTGTGAGTGCAAAAAAGGAGTTTCTCAATGCCGGGGCAGATCTGCTGATTGCCGAGGCTCAATGGATTCAGGCAAAAGGAGAGGGAATTGATGGGTAGTCGCAAAAAGCTGGTATGGGGTGTTCTGGTTGCATTCCTGGTTCTTGGTGTCGCCGGGTTCTATTATTTTAGCAACAACAAAAGTGCAAAGCAAAGCTTTCAAGAGGTTCACGCTTCAAGAGGCACCATCTCCTCATCAGTATCAACGACCGGAGCTGTTGAACCACAAACCCGTGTAAAAATCCAGTCTTCGGTCGGCGGCAGAATTGAGGAGATTCTGGTTGAAGAGGGACAGCTCGTGAAGAAGGGAGAGGTGCTTGCCATGTTGAGTTCAACCGAACGGGCTGCGCTGCTTGATGCTGCCAAATTGCAGGGAAAAAGTGAGCAGGGCTACTGGCAGAAGGTCTACAAGGAGACCGCCGTTGTTGCGCCGATGGCCGGACAGGTTATTGTGCGCAGCGTCGATCCTGGTAAGACGGTGACCACGAGCGACTCCCTCTTTGTGCTCTCCGATCGGTTGCTTGTGAAGGCCTATGTTGATGAAACCGATATCGGGCGCATCAAGGTTGGCCAGAAAGCCTTGATTGGCCTTGATGCCTATCCTGAAATCAAGGTGAACGGGATTGTTGACCATATCTACTACGAGTCACACCTGCAGAATAACGTGAATATCTACAATGTTGATGTTGTTCCTGACCGGATTCCTGAAGTGTTCCGTTCCGGTATGAGTGCCAATATTGAGATTATTGTCGAGGAGAAAAGCAATGCCCTGCTTTTGCCGGTCGCGGCAGTGCAGAGCAGAAACGGCAAAACAGTGGTGCTGCAGCGTCGACGCAGCAAGCCTGAGGAGGTTCGCTACAAGTCGGTGAAGACTGGGCTGCAGGATGAAGCACATATCGAGATTCTTGAAGGATTGACGGACAGTGCGGTTGTGCTCCTTCCCGATACCTCTTTTGTTCTTCCGGGCAAAAAAGGCGGTGCAAATCCCTTTATGCCTCAGCGCAACAGGACACGATGATGAAACCACTGCTTGAAGTTCGGGATATTCACCGGACATACCAGATCGGTGAAAGCACCGTTCATGCGCTTCGGGGGGTTTCACTGACCATAGAGCGGGGTGAGTTTGTTGCCATCATGGGAGCCTCCGGTTCAGGGAAATCTTCTCTGCTTCAGCTTCTTGGACTGCTCGACAATCCCGATAAGGGAGAGTTCATG
>CAIMHT010000027.1 GCA_903840935.1 uncultured Chlorobiaceae bacterium | reverse complement strand
TGTGCATCCGGCGACGGTCACCCACGGGCAGCTCACCGAGGCGGAACAGCGGCTTGCCGGGGTAAAGCCTGAGCAAATCCGTTTTTCAGTTGGTACCGAGAATATCGACGACCTGCTCTGGGATATAGCGCAGGCTTTTGAGGCATCTGCCTTGTGACCGGGAGCTGATTATTGACGTTTTTCCACAATGAAGAGTTTTTTTGCTTCGGCAGATGGCTTCGTTTTCAAGAGATCGTTATGCAGGGATTTGGAGAATAACCGGTTTATGGTACGCAATATGCCGCTTAAACGGGATTTACAAAGTGCTTGTTATTGTCGATTTTAAACACATAAAGTCATATCAATTAATATTTCCTTGATATAACCATTAAAGAATAACCGTTGTCATGAAATCACCTGGTATGTCACATCTCACTTTTTGTTGTTGTTGTCGGCAAGTGCATACAGTTAGAAAAGTTTTTGGCGCTATGTAGTGCCTGGTTATAAAATAAATGTAATCAAAAAGCCGATTCTTGCTGTCCGAGAATCGGCTTTTTTCTTTGAGGGTTCAAATCACATTGTAAATGCGGGTATAAAAATAATGAGTGGTATCGCACAAGGTTATTTGGCGAACGATAACCGTCCGGTAAAGCTGTCTATCAAGAATATTGTTGTGGGTTACCTTGACAAGCAAAGTGGCCATACCCTGGTAGCGGTTGATAAAGTGAGTCTTGACATTCGGGAAGGTGAATTTGTCACTATCGTGGGGCTGTCGGGTTGCGGCAAATCCACCTTTCTCAATGCCATTGCCGGTCTGGTCAAACACCAGCATGGTGAAATCAGGGTCAATAACCGAATTGTAAACGGACCGGGAACGGATCGGGCTGTTGTGTTTCAGAAAGCTTCACTCCTGCCCTGGCGGAAGGTGGGGCGCAATATCACCTATGGACTGGAACTGAGCGGCATGAAGCTGGCAGAGGCAAGAGAAAAGGCCAGCTATTATGTGAACCTGATCCGTCTCAATGGATTTGAAAACCATTATCCTCACCAGTTGTCGGGCGGAATGCAGCAGCGAGTGAACCTGGCTCGCGCACTGGCCTGCGACCCGGAGGTGCTGCTGCTGGATGAGCCGTTTGCTGCGCTGGATGCCATTACCCGTGAACTGATGCAGAACGAGCTTCTGGAGCTGTGCGAAAAGGTAGGCAAAACCGTCGTGATGGTCACGCATCAGATTGATGAAGCGGTGCTTCTTTCCGATCGCGTCATCATTTTTTCGGCCCGTCCTGCTTATGTGCTCGATGATATTTCAATTCCCATTCCGCGCCCCCGCAAGGGTCATATCAAGGATTCGGAAGAGTTCCGGGAGTTGATGAGCAAGATATGGAGAGTTATTGAGGGTAACGCAAATATTGGGGGGGGGATATGAGGCATGTGACGGTATTTCCAAAATCAACGGTGGCAAAAAGGGAGAAGATTCTCAATCTCCTCCTCGGATCAAGCGTTATCGTTCTTTTTCTTGCGGTTTGGGAACTGCTTTTTCAATTCAAACTGGTCAATCCTCTCTTTATCAGTGCACCTTCCCGGGTGATACTTGCAGAGATCGCCATGATCGAGGATGGAACCCTGCTCAAAAATTTAAGTGTGAGTGCCAAAGAGTTTCTTCTTGGATATGGTGCGGCAGTTCTTGTTGGCTTTCCCTTTGGCATCATTCTTGGATGGTTCAAGCTTGTCCGGGGTTCTTTCGGCCCATTTATTGCCGCTCTTCAGGCGACTCCCCGTGTCGCGCTCATGCCACTGTTTATTATCTGGTTTGGACTTGGGATTACCTCCAAAATTGTCGTTGTGCTGATGAGCGCCATTTTTCCGCTGATTGTCAATCTTCGGGTTGCCATGACGACTATTGATGCTGACCTTGTCCATGTTGCCCGTGCCTACGGAGCTTCACGCTGGCAAATATTCCACAGTATCGCTTTCCCGACCTCATTGCCATTTTTGATGACCGGTTTGCGACTGGCCGCAGGACGGGGACTTTTGGGGGTCATTGTGGCAGAGGTGTTCGGGGGAGCTGAAGGTATCGGCTACATGATTCAGTATGCTGGTTCCACATTCCAGACCGATAAGGTTTTCGCTGGAGTGCTGGTTGTGGCGGTAACCGGGATAACGCTTGATTTTTCGCTTGACCGGCTTGGGCGCCATTTCGATCGATGGCGTGGCGAAGTTCCTGTGCATTGAAATCAAAACCAAAACTTATTAAATGGACTTACTATCATGCAGGTACTCAACAGAATGAAAATACTTTCCCTATTCATGCTTGCCTGGCTGCTGATCGGCTGCACCAATAAAGCTGAAAAACCAGTAGTGCAAGGTGAAAAGCCAAAAACCCTCATCAGGTTTGCTACAACGGCGGGGAATCTTCCCCTGAACTTCGGCATAAAGAAGGGTTACTTCGCAGAGGAGGGAATTGATCTGAAGATTGTAACGATAGCCGGTGGTCCTGCAAGTGTTACGGCTGCGGCATCCGGTGAAGCTGACTTTGGCGGCATGGGGTCGCCCATTCTTGTGGGAATTGCGGCTGGAGTGCCCATCACGATTGTTGCCTCGCCACCACATTCAGGCGAGAATTTTGTCCTGATAGCAAAACCGCAATACAAGAGCTTTGCGGAGTTGAAGGGGAAAGCGGTCAGTCCCGGCAATGTCGGGGGTGGTTCCAGCGATGCATTTTTAATGATTGCCAAAGCCAAAGGGTTCAAAAGTTCAGATTTTCAGTTGATGAATGCGGGCCCCAGTGCGAACTCTCTCGCTGCCCTGCAGGCGGGGAGGGTTGAGGCAATCATTGCCGGGGAGGTTGTCGGGGTGAAAGCTGAGTTGGAGGGATTTGGCAAGATACTCGAACATGCCGTCGATTATTTCGGTCATTATCAGCACTCGTTCATCTTTGCGACGAACAGCTTTATCAAGGAAAAACCGGAAGCAGTCAGAGGATTTCTCGCAGCCTATCGCAAAACACTCGAGTATATCAAAGCTCATCCGGATGAGGCAATCCAATTTGCGATAAAAGAGTTGCAGCAGGATGAAAAGCCCTATACAAAGGTCTACCAAAAAGAGATTCCTCAGTGGGATACGACTGGCCGGATTGATTTTGTTGGGACCGATAATGCCATTAAAATCCTCAAAGAGCTGGGTGATATCAATCCCGACGTTCAGATTACTGCCCGCCAGATTGTTGATGAGCAGTTCCTCACGAAGTCAGCCATAAAAAAGTAATCTCATGACAGGATTACTGATTGTTGGTTCCTATATCAGGCGGAACTGGATCGTCTATGCAACCGGTATCAGTCTGGTTGCTGCCGGCAGCCTTTTTGCAGCACAGATTCCGCGTTTGCTCGGACGGGTTACCGACAGCTTGCGGAATGGTTCGCTCGGTACATCGGATATTGCCGGTTATGTTGGGTTGATTGCCATGATCGGTCTGGTGAGGGTTTCCGCAGCCTGGTGCGGGCGCATTCTTGTTCATCGCAAGGGGCGTCAACTGACCTGGCAACTGCGCAAAGAGTTGTTTGAAAAATGGGGCACTCTTTCGCCCTCCTACTATCATAGCCACAGTGTGGGTGACATGATCTCCCATGCCTTGAGTGACGTGGAGGTTGTGCGTGAACTGGTTTCCCAGGGGATTAACCAGGGAGCCAGCGGGTTTGCCATGCTGATTGGTGCAACATGGCTTATGGCCGTGCATGTGGATTGGCGACTGACGCTCGCCGGTCTCGGCCCTCTTTTGTTTATTCCGCTGCTGGTAAAAGTGCTTGGCCCCCGCATCAGGGTACAGTCACAGCGCTCGCAGGAAGCTCTTGGAGCCATGGCCCAGACGACCGAAGAGGTTATTGGCGGTATTCGGGCGGTCAAGGCGTTTGGAACAGAGCATGTGGTGATCAGTCGTTTTGAGCAGAGGGTGGATGCCATCGTCGAAGAGAAGATGCGTCTGGTTCGTCTATCAGCGCTGTTTGGTTCCCTGGTGCCCTTGATGGTCAATCTTGGTTTTATCTCTGTTCTTGGTTATGGAGGGTATCTGGTGACCCTGAAGGTGATCTCCCTTGGAGATTTTGTTGCCTTTACCCTTTACGTGGCCATGTTGCGCCAGCCACTGGAACAGATGGGTAAT
>CAIMHT010000026.1 GCA_903840935.1 uncultured Chlorobiaceae bacterium | reverse complement strand
TTGTGGTTACCGGCGTAGGGTTGATCGGTCTTTTGACGGTGCAGCTTCTTCGGGCTCATGGTTGCAGGGTGTTAGCTCTTGATTTTGATCAGGCAAAACTTGAATTGGCACGGCGTTTTGGCGCTGACATCTGTAATCCGGGGCGTGGTGAAGATCCCGTTGCTGCCGGCATGGCATTCAGTCGCGGGCAGGGGGTTGATGGCGTTATTATAACCGCTTCCACAAAGTCTTCCGACCCGGTAACTCAAGCGGCAAAGATGTGCCGCAAGCGGGGCCGTATTGTGCTGGTTGGTGTGACAGGGCTGGAACTGAATCGCGCTGATTTTTACGAAAAAGAGCTCTCGTTTCAGGTCTCCTGCTCCTACGGACCGGGTCGGTATGATCCGTCGTATGAAGAGAAGGGACAGGATTACCCGCTCGGCTTTGTGCGTTGGACAGAGAACCGAAATTTTGAGGCGGTACTTGATCTGCTTGCCAGTGGTCAACTTGATGTTAAACCACTGATTACTCATCGCTATGCCTTTGAAGATGCACCGCAAGCATACCAGCTTTTGACAGAAGACAAGTCGGTGCTGGGTCTCCTACTGAGATATTCGTCACTGGTGGATGGGCGCAGAGCCAGGCAGGTTACGTTACGACCGGAGGCAACGTTTCCTGCGGGCAAACCGGTGGTTGGTTTTATCGGTGCCGGTAACTATGCCTCACGCATGTTGATTCCTGCATTCAAGGCGGCCGGGGCTCAGTTGCATACCATCGTTACAGCGGGTGGCGTCAACGGGGTTATCCATGGGGAAAAGGCAGGCTTTGCAGAGGCTTCGACTGATCTGGATGCCATGCTCGCCAATCCTGCAATCAATACGGTTGCGATCGTTACTCGCCACAATACTCACGCCTGTTTTGTTGTTCAGGCGCTCAAGGCAGGCAAGCATGTTTTTGTGGAAAAACCGCTTTGCCTCTCTTTTGAAGAGCTCAATCAAATCGAACAAACCTACTCAGCACTCAGCACTCAGCACTCAGCATTTCCTATACTAATGGTGGGTTTCAATCGCCGCTTTGCCCCGCAGGTACAAAAGATGAAGGAGTTGCTTCAGTCGGTAAAAGAGCCGAAATCATTTATCATGACCATGAATGCGGGAGCTATTCCTGCTAACCACTGGACGCAGGATAACGCTGTTGGCGGTGGGCGTATTGTTGGCGAGGCATGTCACTTCATTGACCTGATGCGTTTTCTGGCAGGCAGTCCCATTGTCTCTGTTCAGGCTCGTCGCATGGGCGATTCGTCGGGTGTTGCGGTTACTGAAGACAAGGCTTCCATTACGCTTGGCTTTGAAGATGGTTCGTTCGGCACCATTATGTATCTGGCTAATGGCGCTGCCAGTTTTCCTAAAGAGCGTATTGAAGTGTTTGCCGCTGGTCGTGTATTACAGCTCGACAACTTCCGCAGCATGAAAGGGTATGGCTGGCCGGGATTCAAAAAAATGAATCTCTGGAAGCAGGATAAAGGGCAGAGTGGTTGTGCAGCAGCATTTCTCCGTTCGATTGAGCTTGGCGAGGCGAGCCCAGTCCCTTACGACGAGATTATTGAAGTGGCACGGGTGAGTCTGGAAGTAGTGGAGATGCTTCGCAAGCAATAAGGAATAAAACAAAACGTTCCATTTAGCAATTGAAACAATGACCAGTATCAAACTTTTTGAAAACAAACATGTTCGCTCCCAATGGGATGATGGAAGCCAAACTTGGTATTTCAGTATTGTTGATGTTGTTGCTGTACTTACGGATAGTAATGACTCTGCCGCATACTGGCGCAAGCTCAAACAACGCTTGAAAGCTGAGGGTAATTAAACCGTGACAAGCTGTCACGGTTTGAAGATGGTTGCGGCGGATGGTAAACTGCGTATGACCGATGTTGTTGATACTGAACAACTGTTGCGTCTCGTTCAATCGATACCGTCACCAAAAGCGGAGCCTTTCAAGCAGTGGCTTGCGCGTGTTGGTTACGAGCGCATTGAAGAAACCGAGGATCCTGAGCTTGCATTAGAACGGCTAAACTCAATGTATTTTACTGTATCGAGGTTATCGAACTTGATTTTTCCTATTCCAACAACGACAGTTTTCTGACCAACTGCAATTACTGCCGCGATTGTTTGGTTTCGTATACGTTGCCCAATCGGTTATCGAAGAATGCGCAGAAGGCGGCAGGATTCTCGTTCCGTCCTTGTAGAGCTTGAGTTGGTTTTTTTTATAACAGATCGCTCAGTTTAGGTATTGGTAAAACAGGTATATTGGCCGTATAATTTTTTTCAGTAAAGGAGTCAGTAAGCATGAGAGAAGCTGTAATTTTCCCGGGTGAAGATGGTTACTGGATTGCAGAGTGCCCAAGCCTTCCGGGCTGTGTCTCCCAAGGAAGTTCGAGAGAAGAGGCCATTGTTAATATTAAGGAAGCGATTCAGGGTTACATTTTGGCTTTGGAGGGAGATGGCTTGCCCGTTCCCGATGAATCTTTTCAGACGATGCTTGTTGCGGTATGAGCCAACTACCAAGGCTTTCTGGCAGGGAATTGGTCAAAGTTCTGGTTAAGGTTGGTTTTCTGCCCAAACGTCAGCATGGCAGTCATATAATTCTTCGGCGTGAAGAGCCTTGGTGTCAGGCTGTCATTCCTGATCACAAGGAGTTGGATCGTGGAACTCTTAGAGCCATTCTTCGTCAAACGGAGGTCAGTGTCTTGCAACTCAATCAGTTGTTGCGGGAAAATTCTTGATGACATCACTTGCCTGTTACTGGCACACTCTTCGTTATCTCAGGCCTGTTCAGTTTTATGGGCGTCTCTGGTTCAGGTTGTATAAGCCCAGGCTGTCACAACAGCCTGCCCCACCGTTACGCTCTTTGTCGGGTCATTGGGTTTTGCCTGCAGCGCGCCAAAGCAGTCTGGTTGATTCGGCAACCTTTTGTTTTTTGAATGAAACGCATAATCTTGATGATATCGGATGGGACAACGCTGCAGTAGAAAAGTTGTGGCGCTATAACCTGCACTATTTTGATGATCTCAATGCCAGCTCGGCGCCTTTGCGTTGTGACTGGCATTTTCTGTTGCTGACTCGTTGGGTAAAAGAGAATCTGCCGGGGAAGGGCTCGGGTTGGGAACCATATCCTGTGTCGGTGAGGATTGTGAATTGGGTGAAGTGGGTGCTTGCTGGCAATGAGTTGCCTTTGGAGTGTGTGCAGAGTCTGGCTGTGCAGGTGCGATGGCTTGAGCAGAGGCTTGAAGTACACCTGCTGGGCAATCATCTTTTTGCCAATGCAAAAGCGTTGATTTTTGCTGGCCTTTTTTTTAAAGGTGCAGAGGCTGACGGTTGGCTGAAAAAGGGGTTACGCATTCTCTCGCGAGAAGTGCCGGAGCAGGTGTCGGCTGATGGTGGGCACTTTGAGCGCAGTACCATGTATCACGCTCTGGCGCTGGAAGATATTCTTGATTTGATTAATGCTGCACAGGCATGGTCGGGGAGTATTGATGCTGGAGTGTTGGCTGGCTGGTGTGGGGTTGCAGGGCGCATGTTGTTATGGATGAAGGGTATGCTCCATCCTGACGGGCAGTTTGCCCTCTTTAACGATGCTGCGTTTGGTATTGCTCCGGAGCCTTCGCTGTTGCTTGATTATGCTGCCCGCTTGGCTATTCGATGTTCTCATCTTAAATCTGCAGAGGCTTTGATGGTGAGCCATTGGCCGGAGAGCGGCTATATCCGTCTTGCTTCGTCTAAAGCTGTTGCTTTGCTTGATGTTGCTCCCGTAGGTCCAAATTATCTTCCTGGTCATGCTCATGCAGATACCTTGTCGTTTGAGTTGTCACTCTTCGGTCAGCGGGTTGTGGTTAATGGGGGTACCTCATGCTATGGCGCCGGGACTGTTCGCCAACGGGAACGTGAAACCCTCTCACATAGTACGGTGGAGGTGGATGCTCTCAGCTCTTCAGAAGTGTGGTCCACTTTTCGGGTGGCGCGTCGTGCTTTTCCGTTTGGTTTGCAGATTATCCAGGGGGATGGCACTCTGTCGGTTTCATGCTCGCATAATGGTTATACTCGTTTAGCTGGCAAGCCGGTTCATCATCGTGAGTGGATAATGGATGCCAAGAGCGTTTTTGTTTCGGATCGTGTGGCAGGTGGCACTCATTCGGCGGTGGCCCGTTTTATTTTTCATCCGCTTCTTCAGGTTTCTGTACTTGAAAAAAACCTATGGTCGTTGGTTTTTCCATTGGGGGGGAGCGTTCGTGTTTCGGTATTGAGCGGCTTGGCTGAGATCGAACCGTCGCACTATGCTCCTGAGTTTGGAAGGGTCCTGCCGACGCAATGTCTTGCTGTCTCTTTGGTTAACGGCCAGGCGGTGACGCAATTTATTTGGGATTGAGCCGTGTGATGTCTCTGAGGTGCTCGAAGGAGAAAAGAAATTATTGATGGGTCATGAAGAGTTCATTTTTTAGATGCGTGATGAGGTTATGAGTCGAAAACATATTTTGTTCCTGAGTTTTTATTATCGGCCCGATTTGTGTGCGGGTTCATTCCGTGCATCATCGCTTGTTGAAGCGTTGTTGTCACAACTTGATGGTAACTTCATTGTTGATGTGATGACGACCATGCCAAACCGTTATAACAGTTTTGATTGCGGTTTACATGAAGATGAGGAACATGCTCGGTTGCGAGTCCATCGGATCTCTTTGCCAAAGCATAAAAGCGGTATGGTCGATCAGTCGATTGCTTTTTGGACGTTTGCCAGGGTAGTGCTGGCCATGACGAAAGGTCAGGACTATTCGTTTGTTTTTGCGACCTCTTCGCGTTTGATGACGGCAACATTGGGTGCATATATTTCACGTAAACATAAAGCTCCACTCTATCTCGATATACGGGATATTTTTGTTGATACGATTAATGAGGTGTTGCCACGAAAAGCTGCATTCTTTTTGAAACCATTTTTTTCAATGGTTGAGCGCTTTACCTTTTCGCGTGCTGAAAAAATAAATCTTGTCTCTGAAGGGTTTAAGCCATATTTCCGTGAACGGTATCCTGCCAAGAGGTATTCTTTTTTTACGAATGGCATTGATCATGAGTTTCTTGAAGCTGTGAGTGTGATGACGGTTGGTGTTCAAAAACTACCCGGTGCAGTAGTTACGGTTTTGTATGCGGGCAATATGGGTGAAGGGCAGGGGTTGCATGGTATTATTCCTGAACTTGCCAAGAGGCTTGAGGGTGTCGTCAAATTCCGATTGATAGGTGATGGCGGTCGCAAAGCTTTGTTGGAAAAGAAATTGAGCGATGCGGGCTGCAGAAATGTAGAGTTGTTGCCTCCTATGCCGAGAAATCAGTTGATTGAGGAGTACCAGCGTGCGGATGTGCTGTTTTTGCATTTGAACGATTATCAGGCATTTGAAAAAGTGTTGCCATCAAAGCTTTTTGAATATGGAGCATTCGGTAAGCCAGTATGGGCCGGGGTTGCGGGTTATGCGGCAGAGTTTGTGAATGCGGAAATGGATAACGCCGCAGTTTTTCAACCATGCGATGTTTCTGGTGCACTGTCAGCATTCAGGACTCTTTCGCTCTCTCCGGTAGTGCGGGAGTCGTTTATCAGAAAGTTTTCGAGGAGCGCTATTATGGATGCCATGGCGGCCGATATTTTGACTCTGGCTGGTAGTGGCAAGGTAAAATGAAGTTATTGGTTACTGGCGCGTCAGGTTTTGTCGGTTCTGCCCTTTCCCGGTCACTTGATGTTCAACGGAACCGCGTTGTTGCTGGTGTGCGGGAGCGCTCTTTAAAACTCTCGTCAGGGATCATGCAAGTTCCTGTCGGGGATTTGTTGCCGGATACCAATTGGTCGGATGCTTTGCTCGGAGTTGATGTGGTGGTGCATTTGGCCGCTCGAGTGCATATCATGCAGGATGTGGCTGCTGATCCGCTGGCTGAGTTTCGTCGTGTGAATGCTTATGGAACTTTGAATTTGGCTCGGCAGGCGGCTTCGGCAGGTGTTCGGCGTTTTGTTTTTGTAAG
Source organism: uncultured Chlorobiaceae bacterium (assembly GCA_903840935.1). GTDB lineage: Bacteria > Bacteroidota > Chlorobiia > Chlorobiales > Chlorobiaceae > Chlorobium. The sequence continues at coordinate 27,625 of CAIMHT010000026.1, read as the reverse complement.
TTCCGTCAAGGTTAATGGTGAGTCTACGCTTTTGGGTCACCCTTTTTCTGCTGACGATGAGCCTGATCCGCAAGATCCTTATGGCAACAGCAAGCATGAGGCGGAAGTGGGTTTGAGGAAGTTGGCTTTGAGCACTGGGATGGAGGTGGTGATTATTCGTCCTCCGCTGGTCTATGGGCCGGGTGTCAAGGCAAATTTTGCTTCCATGATGGCTTGGTTGCTTCGGGGTATTCCTCTGCCGTTGGGAGCGGTTCATAATAAGCGTAGCTTTGTGGCACTCGATAATCTGGTTGATTTGATTGTGACCTGCCTTGAGCATCCGGCAGCGGCTAATCAGACGGTTCTTGTGTCGGATGGAGAAGATTTATCGACAACTGAGTTGCTCCAGCGTATAGGTTGTGCTCTGGGTAAGCCGGCCCGTTTGGTTCCTGTGCCGGTAGGGGTGATGGTGGTTGCTGCAAACCTGCTTGGCAAGGGGGATGTTGCGCAGCGGCTTTTTGGGTCGTTGCAGGTGGATAGTTCGAAGGCGCGTGATCTTTTGGGATGGACGCCCGTTGTGTCGGTTGACGAGGCGCTCCGGAAAACTGCCGAAGCGTTTATGGCGTCGCGCAAAAAGTGAGCCGGTTTGTGATGCGGTTTTCTTTGTAAATCTCTATGGGTCATATTACCCGCCTATCGAGGCGTAAAGTATGATAGATTTGTCTTCAAAATACCCCGCTGCTTGCGGTGGGGTTTTATTTTTGGAAGTATTGTGATAAAGCGTTGTTTTGATTTTTGCATGTCGCTTCTGGCTTTGATTGTGCTTGGCTTACCGATGGTGGTTGTGGTGTTGTTGGTAAAGTTGACCTCAAAGGGCACCATACTCTACTGGTCGAACAGGGTGGGGAAAAACAATATCATTTTCAGGATGCCGAAGTTCCGCACCATGCTTGTGGATACTCCTGCTATTGCGACCCATCTGATGGCCGATCCGGACCGTTTTCTTACCCCGATCGGCAAGTTGCTTCGCAGGACAAGTATTGATGAGCTACCTCAGCTTTGGACTATTCTGAAGGGGGATATGACCATCGTCGGGCCTCGTCCAGCACTCTTTAACCAGGACGATCTGATTGCGCTACGGACAGAAAAAGGGGTGCACATCCTGACCCCCGGCCTGACCGGCCCAGCCCAGATCAATGGCCGCGATGAGTTGCCAATTCCCGTCAAAGTAGAATTTGACGAATACTACCTCAAGAACCGCTCCTTCCTCTTTGACTTGAAAATAATAATCCAGACCATATTCAAAGCTCTCAAGGGAGATGGGGTTTCGCACTAACTCTCTTTCTTAGCGCACCTGATCCTTTCCGGCGCTCTCAAATAGAGTCGCGCACTACCTCTTGCAGGGAAAAAGGCAACGTCAAGCCTATTATTTCAGCCCTGCCGGCAAAGAACTGAACACAAGTATCAAAAAAAAGATGAGCTCTTCCCACCGCCACCATCGTCGGCACAGTTCCAGTAAAACCCACCACAAAAAGACCGTCGAAGAGGTGACCACTGAAACCCTGGTACAGTTTGTCCGCGAGCACAAAACGCTCGCCATCATCGCCGGCGTGGCCATTACCGCCTTTCTGGCGATGTATGTTTTTGTCCACCTGATAGCCCTGTGAGGGGAGTGATAACGGTTTTGTTTTTATTATAAATCGTTCATTTGCGATAAACGATTTATAGCGCTACAACCGCCCATACGCCCCCGAGTACCGTAGCCAGAACCCAGCAAACCCTCGAATAACCTGCTTTGTCGTGAGCACATGGAGTTCTGGTAATTGTTGCAGGCCTCTCGTCGGTGGCGTTTCGGCAAAAGCCTCGTTATCATTGTCTTCGACCCCAGGCAAAGAAACGTCAGCAGGTTTAAGGTTGAGAGGGTGTAACTCTCTACAACACGAAGGGGGACGTTGTTGACTGCGTCTCCTTACATGCAATTCTTAATACTGGATAAGGTCAGCAGTTTGGCGGTTGGGTTCACAGATTTTTGTGGATAGATGTTATATTATTTTTCTGGTGACGGGCTTTTCTTGTATTCCTGTGTTATAAAACTTCGCAAGTTGTGAAATCAGTAGGCAACCTGTACTCTGATGCTCTTATTTTCAAAGCATTTGTGTGAAATGCTCGTACAGCGAAATATCGCTGACTTTTGGGTGTAGCGAGCGTTTAACGATCCTGATTATATCGAGAGTTACGATGATGGTACAAGGCATTATCTGAAAAGAATTGTTGAAAATGAAAACAGATGGTTAAGAGTTGTGGTTAATGTAGATGTGATTCCGAACAAGGGTGTAACAGCATTTTTTGATCGTAGATTAAGGGGGAAAGCATGAAAATTAGAGTTGATAAGGAAACTGATACCCTTTATTTTCGGCTTGATGAAAATAAGATAGTCGAATCTGAAGAAGTGAGGCCGGGTGTGATTTTTGATTATGATGAAAACGATGCGGTTATAGGTGTAGAGTTTCTTAATGTATCGTCAAGAACAACAAAAGAGGATTTATCGAATATGCAATTTCTGTCAGCGTAAGTTGAGACTCAAACAAGAATAAGCCAATTTCGGAAATTAAGCCGCGCATCTGAAATGGATCTGGAGGCATGGGCCGAAGCTATCCTTTTGCATGACGAACTCAAAGAAGGGGGACGTTGTTGACTGGGTGTATTTTCTGGCCGTTAATTTGCTATTCCATCGAAAATTGATGTTCAGATTGTTTTCGGTTGCTGTTTTGGTTTCAGTTTGATTTCCAGTTCGCAATTAACTGCTTCAGCGTATTTTCTCAGTGTAGCAAGAGAGGGAGAATGCTTGCTGCCGGATTCCAGTCTGGAGATGGCACTTTTGGTCGTCCCGATTTTCAGAGCCACAGCTTTTTGCGTCATGCCTGAGTGCTGCCGTGCAGATAACAGCTCCCTGATCAATGCGTATTTTGGTTCCAGTGCTTCATATTCTCTGTGAAAATTCTCGTCTTGAAGGTTTTTGCGTATCTCTTCCTCAACATTGTATGGTACTGGCTGGTATTGCAGATCATCCATTGTTAACCTCCTTTAATCTTTTTCTGGCAACTGCTAATACCATCTCGACCTTTCGGCCTCATTTCAAAAAGGCCATCCCCCATCGCTTTGGTGTGGGGCATTCTCACAGTTGGCCCGTATTCCTTTAAAAGAAGCGAAATTCTTCTGTAATCAGCCTTAATGCTGCTGGGCCATTCCTCAATATCCTCTTTGATGCTGGGATGGAAGTATTCGATTTCATAACTCATTCCCCAAGTTAGCAAATACGATAACTATAAAAAATATTTTAACTGAAAAAACGATAGGGAACGTAGAGGACTATTGACAGTCATTCATTGTCATAAAAGAGGAAGATGGACGTTGTTCACTACGTGTAGTTACTGAGTGCTTACTTTTAAACTGCCAGAGCAGAGTAGGGGAGTAAATGTCGGAGCAAATGCTCTATTCGCATACATTCAGGATAATCCAGGCCAGAGAGCAGGCGAAATGCCTGTACTGTTCACAGGTAACACGGCGAACCATAGAACGCTGGCTCAAACAATTACGAGAAGCTGAGCGGATTGAGTTCATTGGCTCATCAAAAATCGGTGGATACTATCAAAAACAGTGACTATTCCGTGAAAAGCCAACGGCTACACCGAAGAAGTCCGCAAGGAGAGCTGATCTTGGAAGAGGGCGGGGAGACCCCGCTCTTACGGATTGCTGGCTGAAGAAGGGGGACGTTGTTGACTGGGTGTATTTACTGTCCGGGTTGTGCCATTTTTGGTGCCGGGTTGGGCCCGTTGCCTGGTGGCTGGGTTCACGGATTTTGGGGAAGAGATGTTATATTATTTTCGTCATTACTTCTTCATGTTTCTAAAAGCTGCATCTATGAACATTCGATCGCCAAGAAAACTGATCACCTTCGACTGGGCAATGAAGCGCCTGTTGCGCAGCAAGGCTAACTTTGAGATCCTTGAAGGTTTTTTGAGCGAGCTGCTTGGCGAGGATATTACGATTCTTGACATCCTTGAAAGCGAGAGCAATAAAGAGAGCAAACTTGACAAATTCAATCGTGTTGATCTCAAGGTAAAGAACGGCAAAGACGAAATCATCATTATTGAGGTGCAGTATGAGCGGGAACTTGATTATCTGCAACGGATGCTGTATGGGACATCGCGAGTTATAACCGAACATCAGCAGGAGGGTGAGCCCTATGCAACGCTGGTCAAGGTTATTTCGGTAAACATCCTCTATTTTGATCTTGGCCATGGCAGTGACTATATCTATCATGGTACGACGACATTTGTTGGCATACACGATAACGACAAACTGCAACTCGACATCCGGCAACAGAAGCAGTATGGGAAGATGCAGATAAACCACATTTATCATGAGTACTACCTCATCAGGCTGAACAACTTTAACAGCATAACAAAAACATCGCTTGACGAATGGATCTACTTTCTGAAGAACGAAGAGATCAAGGATGAGTTTCAAGCGAAAGGGATCCAGAAGGCCAAGAGGTCGTTTTCTCTTCTCAGTATGTCTGAAACAGAACAGGCGGCCTACGCCCGTTATCAGGATGATCTTCGTTACCAGGCCAGTCTTGTGGAGTCGAACTATGGTCTTGGCCTTCGGGAAGGGAGAGAAGCCGGGATTACTGAAGGCCGTGTAGAAGGCCGCGTAGAAGGTCGTGTTGAGGGTCAAATCCGGCTATTGAAAAGGCAACTGGAGCGTCGTTTTGGTGTGCTGCCAGAGTGGGTCGCCGGGAAATTATGCCAGGCAAGTGAACAGGAGCTTGAGGCATGGGCCGAAGCCATTCTCACCGCACAAACACTGGAAGCGGTTTTCACTGAATTCTAAACTAACCACTCAGGAGTTTTGCCATGCAAGCGGTAAAAACTAAAGAAGGGAAGATTGAAGAAACCGGCAATGTCGTCACTCCCTTCCGTCCCATAGAAGTAAATTCTGAGCACGACTTCAAGGCGCTTGGTTTAGCCAGCTTTTTTGATACCCACGAAGACAACAATGTCGATTGGGAAGAGATGTTTCACGCAGGCAGCAACGTGTGCGCAGGCTTGGTGCCACGTGTCAGCCCAGATCAACAGGATGATGTCAACGTTGCCTGCAGACCGCTGAATTTGTTATAGGAAGGAACGTTGATATGGCGGTGGCCTGTGTGCATGTGATGGAGCTTGAAGAGAGACTGAGGCTGGCCTATAATGATTTTCTGAAAAAATAACATTTGTGGATAACACGCATTATTCTACTTTCACATAAATTAGCGTACCATGGGAAGGTGTTTTTCCATTATCACTCGATATCGTAATTATGGATAAGCTATTGATAAATAAGGCAATGAAAATGCCGCCCATTCAACGGATTGCATTGGCAGAGTTGCTTCTTGCAAGTATTGATTATGAAGAGGGCGACATTCGTGAAGCATGGATAAGTGAGGTAAATGAACGCATGAAAGCGGTAAATGAAGGTAGTTCGACACTTCTGGATTTTGATGCGTTATAGCGGTGAAGCTTAAATTTCAAGAATGAGCAGCTAAAGAATTGCTTGATGCAGTGAAATGGTATAAACAGTTTCAAGAAGAGCCTGTTTTTTTTTAAAAGGGGTAGTAACTATGAGAGAAGCTGTAATTTATCCGGGTCAGGATGGGTATTGGGTTGCAGAATGTCCAAGTCTCCCCGGTTGTGTTTTGCAGGGGACTTCGAGAGAAGATGCTATTATTAATATCCGTGAGCCGATTCAGGGTTACATCCTCGCATTGGAGGAAGATGGATTGCCCGTTCCCGATGAATCGTTTCAGACGATGCTCATTGCAATATGAGCCAAGAAGGGGGACGTTGTTGACTGAGTGTAGTTGCTGGGCGTTAATTTGCCAATTTGCCCAATCTATCCTTCGGAGTCTGTCCCGGATAAGGCAAGTCTGCTATAGGTTATTGCAAAAGCTCTTTACTTATTTATATTTGAAGAGGATTTGCATAAAAGAAATAGCATGAACCGAAAACAACAGATACAGCAACTCGTACGGAAAAAAGGGATTATTCGGGCTGCGGATGTTGAGGATGCAGGTATATCCCGAAATTATCTCTACCAAATGCACAAAGAAGGGCTTCTGGAGAAGCTGTCAGTGGGACTTTACACCCTGCCGGAAGCTCCCGTGACAGAACACTCGGCTCTGGCGGAAGTTGCAATAAGGTTACCATACGCAGTTGTCTCTCTTCTATCAGCTCTGAGTTATCATGGGCTTACTACCCAAATTCCTCATGAGATATGGGTGACCGTCCCCAGAAGTTCGTGGAGGCCGCAGAGAGAATATCCCCCGCTGAACCTGACCTATGTTTCCGGTTCGGCTTATTCATTCGGTACTGAGGAGCATATCATTGACGGAGTGAGTGTCAAAATGTATAGTCCGGCAAAAACGGTGGCAGATTGCTTCAAGTTTCGTAACAAGGTTGGTCTCGATGTCGCCATCGAGGCGCTTCGCGAGACCTGGCGATCACATAAAGCCACCATGGATGAGTTGGTTGAAGCCGCAGGCATTGACAGAGTGTCGAAAATCATGCGCCCGTATCTGGATGCGACAGTATGAGCCAGAAAAACAATGCCCATTCAATCTTTCAGCGGTTGCTGAACCGCGCTAAAGCCAATAAGGAGGACTTCAATCTTCTGCTCTCGCGTTATGGCATGGAGCGGTTCCTCTATCGACTCAGTGTCTCGTCATACTGTGATCGATTCATCCTGAAGGGTGCAAGTCTGTTTTTGGTCTGGAAGGGACAGAACTACCGCGTCACCAGAGATGCTGATTTTCTGGGGTTTGGCAATCCCGATATAGAACAGCTTGCGGATTTGTTCCGCGATATTTGCGGTGTCGAGTTTCAGGATGATGGTATGATCTATCTTCCGGACGCTCTGAAAATTGCGGAAATCCGTGAAGATCAGGAATCCGATGGTGTACGAATTACTCTGGAAGGTCTACTCAATCAGGCTCGGATTCCCATCCAGATCGATTCGGCTTTGGGGATGCGATAACGCCAGCCCCTGAAAATATCGAATATCCGGTGCTCTTTGATCATCCTCCACCGCTCTTGAAGGCGTATCCACGATATACGCTGGTTTCCGAAAAACTGGAAGCGATAGTCAAACTCGGCCTCGCAAACAGCCGGATGAAGGACTTTTATGATATATGGCTGATTTCCAGACTGTTCTCTTTCAATGGGAGTGTATTGCGGAACGCTTTGGAGAATACCTTCGAACGTCGGCAAACCGCATTTCCGGCGTCGACTCCATTTGCTTTCACTTCTGTATTTTACGAGGATCATCAGAAACTGGTACAATGGCATGGGTTTATTAAAAAATCAAAACCAGACATTCCAGTAGGCGATCTATCCTCAGTAATCGCGGAAATATCTGAATTTATTATGCCTGTCATCAATAGCCTGCAATCTAATGCGCCGTTCGAAGGAGTGTGGTTACCGGATCAAGGGTGGAAGGGAAGTGACTGACGGGGAGCGATATCTGATTGGCATTGTTTTTGAATATGAAGCTGAGCCCATAGAAAGTGATGATAGTACCAGCGATCAGTACGATAGCCCTTGGAAAGAGTTCATTGACTATTATATAAAAAAGAGAGCATAACATGGGACATATTTTTGCTGAAATTAAACTCAGTAACCCTCGCAATCAGATTTTGCAACCTGTTATTGTAAGAGCATTGGCTGATACCGGTGCCTTGATGCTTTGTATACCGGGACACATTGCTATTCCGCTTGAGCTTGAAATATGGAGTCAAGGCGTGAAGTTACTGTTGCAGATGGTCGGTCAATGAGTGTACCTTACGCGGGGCCTGTCAAAGTAGAATTTCGGGATCGATTTTGTTATGTTGGTGCATTGGTATTGGGTGATGAAGTATTGTTGGGCGCATTACCTATGGAGGATATGGATCTGGTGCTGTCGCCGGGCCGTCGTGAAATCACGGTAGATCCCTGTAGTCCCAACATTCCCCATGCAAGAGTGAAGTATATGGATCAAGGTTTCTGAGTCCGGAACATCGTTTCTCGGCAAGCGTTGTTTTGATGATTATGAAGAGTATGAAATTTAAATGAGCGCGTTTTAAAAATGCTTGGTGATCGGGCGGATACAGTTGCGGAGGATGGCGGAGTGGACAGCCAGGCGCCAAGCGAATGCTGCCGCAATATGGGATGCTGCGCGTTCAATCCCGGGATTACGGGTTCCGCTTCTGCCATCATGGGCGGAACATGCGGCCTATAAGTGTTACGTTTTTGTTGAACAAACTGCGCTGAAAGAGGGTTGGAATCGCGACCGCATTATGGATGCCATCAACAGCAGGGGAGTGCCCTGCTACAGCGGCGTCTGCCCGGAGATCTACCTCGAAAAAGCCTTCGATAACACCGGCTGGCGACCCGCCGAACGCCTGCCAATAGCCCGAAAACTCGGCGAAACCGCCCTGATGTTTCTCGTCCACCCCACCCTCGAACCACAGCACATCAACCAAACCTGCGAAGCCCTCCACCAGGTCATGCAAGAAGCCACCCCCTGACCGTTGCTTTATCCAGTAAGGGGGACGTTGGTGACTACGTGTACTTACTACCCTGGTTGAGCCGTTCCGGTTGCTGGATTTGGCTTGCGGCTTGGCGGTTTGGTTGCCGGATGTTGAGGCTGTTTTTCTGACAAAAAGTTTTATATTTCATTGCGTAGTAAAAAAGTGTGTCGTTGGGGTGGAGTACCGATGCCGGTGATGGGTTCATGTTTTAACGTGAGGTTAACGATGAAAAAGCTGCCAGTAGGCATACAGACGTTCAGTAAAATAATTGAGGGTGATTATCTCTACATCGACAAGACGGAGATTGCCTGCAGCTTGATTGACAGCTTTCAATATGTCTTTCTGTCGCGGCCCAGGCGATTCGGGAAAAGCCTGTTCCTCGACACGCTGAAAAATATTTTTGAAGGAAATCGGGAGCTGTTCCGGGGGCTGCTGATTGAGGAGCAATGGAACTGGGAGGTAACATATCCGGTCATCAAGATAAGTTTCAGTGGCGGGGTTCACTCAAAGGCCGATCTTGAGGTGGATTTGTTGCACATACTTAAATCCAATGAGAAGCGACTTGGGCTTACGTGTGAAGACAAATCAAAGGCACAATACTTTTTCGCAGAGTTAATCGAGAAAGCTTATGAGAAATATCATCAGAAGGTGGTCATCCTGATTGATGAGTATGACAAGCCGATTCTGGACAACATTGAGAATATTCCAGAGGCTCTCCTCATTCGTGATGGGATGCGCGACTTTTACACAAAAATCAAGGAGAATGACGAGTACCTGCGTTTTGTTTTTCTTACTGGAGTAAGCAAATTCTCCAAAGTGTCGCTCTTCAGCGGCCTGAACAATCTTGAGGATATCAGCCTGAATCCTGACTTTGGCAATGTCTGTGGTTATACCCAGCTTGATTTGGACACCTCTTTTGCCTCTTATCTCGAAGGGGTGGATATGGAACGGGTCAAGCGGTGGTACAATGGGTATAATTTTTTGGGTGATAGTGTGTATAACCCTTTCGATATCCTGCTCTTTATCAGGAACCAGCGTACGTTTCAAAACTTTTGGTTCGAGACAGGAACGCCAAGATTTCTGGTTGAACTCATCAAAAAGAACAACTATTTTATTCCAAAATTTAATGGATTACAGGTTAATAAGTCTCTGGTTAACAGCTTTGACCTTGAAAATCTTAATCTGGAGACCATTTTGTTTCAGACAGGCTACTTGACTATCAAGCGCTTGCTTCCGTTGGATGTGGGATTTGGTTATGAGTTGGGATTTCCTAACAGGGAGGTGCAGACCAGTTTTAACGATTATATCCTGCAATCGGTGACCAGCGTTTCGGAAAATGAGCCCATCCGCCGTGAGCTGCTGGCTATCATGAATACTGGTGATGTTGAAAGATTGGAACCTGTTATCAAGCGCCTTTTTGCAAGCATCGCTTACAATAATTTTACCAACAATGACATTGAGCGTTACGAGGGCTTTTATGCCAGCGTGCTCTATGCCTGTTTTGCCAGTATCGGGTTAGAGATCATCGCCGAGGATGTGAGCAACAAGGGCAGAATTGACCTGACGCTGAAGGCTGGGGGGAAAACATTTCTCTTTGAATTCAAGGTGACTGACGGGGAACCGCTTGAGCAGATCAAAAAGATGAAATACTATGATAAATATGAAGGAGAACGATATCTGATTGGCATCGTCTTTGACCCGAAGTCCAGAAACGTCAGCAAGTTTGAGTGGGAGAGGGTGTGACTCCCTGTACCAAATAAGGGGGACGTTGGTGACTAAGTGCACTTCCTGTCTTGGTTGTGCCGTTCCTGTTGCTGGATTTGGCATGCGGCTTGGCGGTTGGGTTGACGGATGTTGAGGTAGTTTTCAGTCAGAGATGTTACATTAAAGACCAAGAGCTTTCGTCATACAAAAGTCGGTTTTTCAGGGAGAAGGGTTTATGATAATTGAAAGGGTGAAATGGATTATTGACGGTAATCCAGCTCTGTCAGAAACAATTGTCTATTGAACTTTACTGAACTTCAAAAAAGCATTGCAGCAAGCGCAAAGCTACAAGAATTTGTGGCAAAAGGGTTTATTGAGCATTATAGAAAAAGGAAAGTGTGACATGGGACATATTTTTGCTGAAATTAAACTCAGTAACCCTCGCAATCAGATTTTGAAACCTGTCATTGCACGGGCATTGGCTGATACCGGTGCCTTGATGCTTTGTATACCGGAACATATTGCTATTCAGCTTGAGCTTGAAATGGAGTCAAAACGGGAAGTTACCGTTGCAGATGGTCGGTCAATGAGTGTGCCTTATGCAGGGCCGATCAAAGTAGAATTTCGGGATCGATTTTGTTATGTTGGCGCTTTGGTATTGGGTGATGAAGTGTTGTTAGGCGCAGTACCTATGGAAGATATGGATCTGGTGATGTCACCGGGCCGTCGTGAAATCACGGTAGATCCCAGTAGTCCCAACATTCCCCATGCAAGAGTGAAGGATGTGGATTCAGGCTACTGAGTCCGGAACATTGTTTTTGTGCTTTGCAAGAGTGGGCATTTTCCCTGAAAGATGTTTTTTTTGATGATACCCGGTTTTACCAAGCCTTAACGAAAAAAATCGATGTTAGAGGGAGGTTCGTTCGGAGTGGAGATGAGCCCCCATTACCTGTTTGACACCAATGCCATTCTTGACTGTGGTTTTGTTTTGCGTCTATATTTCAACGATGGAAAAATCAAGGATTAAAAAGTCAATAAGTATGAGAGAAGCTGTAATTTTTCCGGGTGAAGATGGGTACTGGATTGCAGAGTGCCCAAGCCTCCCGGGTTGTGTCTTCCAGGGGAGTTCGAGAGAAGAGGCAATTGTTAATATTCGGGAAGCGATTCAGGGATACATTTTGGCTTTGTAGGGGGATGGATTGCCTGTTCCCGATGAATCTTTTCAGACGATTTACTGACTTGGTTGCGCCGTTCCGGTTGCTCGATTTGGCCTGCGGCTTGGCGGTTGGGTTGATGGTTGTTGAGGTTGTTTTCAGTCAGAGATGTTATATTATGAAAAGTATCCAGCATAAATGTTTTTGGAAAACTGAATTTTTTTTGCATTAATGCGTAATTTTGACTTGTGCCTTATTATACTGAGGAAAACAGGTTTGTATAGCCGTCATTATGCCTATGCTTTCAACAAGGGCGGATAAGGTTTATAAAATATTTAGCAGACTTATTGGAGTGATTTGAAGGTTGTCAAATACAGAAAAAACGGTCTGCTTTTTTCGAATTCGGTTGATCAGTCTTAACAATATTGGTCACCCCGTTTAGCAAACGGTCGGTTTGTGAACAATAAGAATAAAGAAATGAAAGGGGTATTATTAAAAAGACGAAAAAGAGAGCGCACCTTACAAACGATTTGGCTTATTGTTGGCGCCATTGGTTTTCTTATTGGAGTTATAGTCGGTTTGAATGAGGCTGGTATCGGTGGTGCTATAATCTTTGGGGTAATCGGTTTTGTCGTCACCTACATCATAGCATCTCTTGTTATTTGTCCGAAAAAATGGAAGATTGCCCTTAAAATCACGGGCATAGTGGGATTTCTCTACCTTGCCTATGTCCTTTGGGGAATTCTCTATTGATAAATTAACTAACTCCGGTTTATGCTCAAAACAAAAAGGGGGGACGTTGGTGATTACGTGTACTTACTGCCTTGGTTAAACCGTTCCGGTTGGTGGATGAAAGGGTGAAATTCCAGGTGTTATATGCTGGAGCGGTAACCGTTTAATAAAAATTGATGGTGTAACTTATCAGAGGGAGGTTCGTTCGGATTGGAGATGAGCCCCCTGTTACCGGTTTGATTATTTTGAAGAGAAGAGGGGGTGCATTGGGTGAAAAAATTATTTACGGCTATATTGGCTCTATGCAAAGAGCAATGGGTATTGTGCTGTAAACTTCGTTAACCCCCCTTTTAATGAGTGATTTTTGTGCCTAAAGTATATATAGCCGGTCACCGGGGGATGGTTGGTTCGGCCATTGTGCGTCACCTTCTTGCCGGGGGATTACAGGCTGAGAGTTTGCTGCTCAGAACCCATGCTGAGCTTGATCTTACCTGTCAGGCGGCGGTCAGGGCATTTTTTGAGCATGAAAAGCCGGATCTGGTTTATCTGGCGGCTGCAAAAGTTGGCGGTATTCATGCCAACAACTTTTATCCGGCGGAGTTTATCTACCAGAATCTGATGATGGAGGCCAATGTTATTCACGAGAGCTGGCGGGTTGGGGTTCAAAAGCTGCTTTTTCTTGGTTCGAGCTGTATTTATCCCCGATTGGCGCCGCAGCCGATGAGCGAGAATGCCCTTTTGACGGGACCGCTTGAGCCTACCAATGAGCCTTATGCCATTGCCAAGATTGCCGGTATCAAGCTGTGCGAAAGTTATAACCGGCAGTATGGTGAGAGCCATGGTACCGATTACCGTAGCGTCATGCCGACCAACCTTTATGGCCCCGGCGACAACTATCACCCTGAAAACAGCCATGTTATTCCGGCCATGATCCGCCGTTTCCACTTGGCGAAGCTCGATATGGAAAATAACCCGGCATCCGGCATACGCCACTCTGTCATGATCTGGGGTACCGGGACACCGCTGCGGGAGTTCCTCTATGTGGACGATATGGCGGCGGCAAGCGTGTATGTGATGAACCTCGACAAGGCGGTTTTTGCCGCCCATACCACTCCGATGCAGAGCCACATCAATGTCGGGAGCGGCAGGGAGGTGACCATAAAGGAGCTTGCTGAAACTATCGCGACCGTTGTCGGCTACAAGGGCAGTATAGCGTTTGATCCGGCAAAACCGGATGGTTCACCCCGAAAACTGATGGAGAGTCGCCGACTGCGGGACCTTGGATGGATGCCGAATGTGGGGCTTGAAGAGGGGTTAAGGCTGGCCTATCATGATTTTTTGAACGCACACCAAATATATTCGTAAATGCCAAATATTTCGCCTGTAACGCATCATGGCGCTTCAATCCCCAAAAAAGTTGCCCTTATAACCGGCATAACCGGCCAGGATGGTTCTTATCTTGCGGAACTGTTGCTTGAAAAGGGGTATGAGGTGCATGGCATCAAGCGTCGGGCCAGCTCTCTCAATACCCAGCGAATTGATCATCTCTATCGCGATCGTCACGATATCGAAAAAGAGTCGCTCCCCGGCAAGTATCATCCGGAGCTCTATCTGCATTATGGTGATTTGACCGACAGCAGCAACCTGACCCGCATTCTTGAAGAGGTGCAGCCGGATGAGGTCTATAACCTTGGGGCGCAGAGCCATGTTGCGGTGAGCTTTGAGTCGCCGGAATATACGGCGGATGTTGATGCCATGGGTACCCTGCGTCTGCTTGAGGCGATACGTTTTCTGGGGCTTGAGCGCAAAACGCGCTTTTACCAGGCCTCTACTTCGGAGCTTTACGGCCTGGTGCAGGAGATTCCGCAGCGGGAGAGCACCCCGTTTTATCCCCGCAGCCCTTACGCCGTAGCGAAACTCTATGCCTACTGGATGACGGTAAACTATCGTGAAGCCTATGGTATGTACGCCTGTAACGGCATCCTTTTTAACCATGAGTCACCACGTCGGGGTGAGACCTTTGTGACGCGCAAGATTACGCGGAGTCTTGCCAACATTTCGCAGGGGCTCGAAGAGTGCCTCTATATCGGCAATATGAACGCTTTGCGCGACTGGGGTCATGCAAAGGATTATGTGCGCATGCAGTGGATGATGTTGCAGCAGGAGGAACCGAAGGATTATGTGATTGCCACTGGAGTGCAGTACAGCGTCCGCCAGTTTATTGAAAAGGCGGCGGCGCAGCTTGGTATTATTATCCGATGGCAGGGAGAGGGAAGGGAGGAGGAGGGTATTATTGAGGCACTCACTATCCCGCATCCTTTGCTCAGTATTGGAGAGGTGATTGTCCGGATTGATGCGCGCTATTTTCGTCCTGCTGAGGTGGAGACGCTGCTTGGTGACCCGGCAAAGGCTAAAGCGGAACTTGGCTGGGTACCGGAGATTACGCTGGACGAGATGGTTGAGGAGATGGTGGCGCACGATCTCGATCTTGCCCGGCGTCATGCGCTGCTCAAGGCCAATGGTTACCGTGTGGCGGTCAGTAAAGAGAGCTGAAATTTTATTTTTAGAGAAAAAAACTTGTCAACTATTTATGACCTCAATAAGAATTGCTGTTATCGGCCTTGGTTATGTCGGCCTGCCGCTTGCTGTAGAGTTTGCGAAAAAGTATCCGGTGGTGGGTTTTGATGTCAAGCGGGATCGTGTTGGTGAGTTGCGGGAGGGTCACGATTCGACGCTTGAGGTGAGCCCTGAGGAGTTGCAGATGGTGCTCTGCAAGGGTAACCACATTGCGGGGGAGGAGAGCGGTGGGCTTTTTGTTACCGCAGAGAGCAGTGACTTGGGTGCGGCAAACTGTTATATCGTAACGGTTCCGACTCCAACCGACAAGAATAATCGTCCGGTTTTGACGCCGCTCATCAAGGCGAGCGAAACCATCGGACGGGTGCTGAAGCCGGGTGACCTGGTTATCTACGAATCGACCGTCTATCCCGGTGCTACCGAGGAGGATTGTGTACCGGTGCTCGAGAGGGTCTCCGGGCTCACGTTTAATCGTGACTTTTTTGCAGGGTACTCTCCGGAGCGGATCAATCCCGGCGATAAGGAGCATACGGTAACAAAAATAAAAAAGGTCACTTCGGGCTCTACTCCTGCAGCGGCGGCCAAGGTTGATGCGCTCTATCGCTCGATCATTACTGCTGGTACACATCTCGCTTCCTCCATCAGGGTTGCGGAGGCGGCCAAGGTGATTGAAAATTCGCAACGCGACATTAATATTGCCTTTGTCAATGAGCTGGCGATGATTTTTAACCGTATGGGCATTGATACGCATGAGGTGCTGGCGGCAGCGGGCACCAAGTGGAACTTTCTGGCTTTCAAGCCGGGCCTGGTTGGCGGACACTGTATTGGGGTTGACCCCTATTATCTTGCCCAGAAGGCACAGGAGTATGGCTATTATCCTCAAATTATTCTTGCGGGCCGGAGGCTGAACGACAATATGGGGAGATATATCGCTTCGCAGGTGATCAAGTTGATGATTGCGTCGGATCACAAAATCAAGGGGGCAAAGGTGCTGATGCTCGGCATTACCTTCAAGGAGAATTGCCCTGATATCCGCAATACCCGTGCGGTCGATATTGTCCGTGAGTTGCAGCAGTATGGCGTTGACGTCGATATTCATGACCCATGGGCCAGACCCGAGGAGGTGATGCGTGAGTATGCTCTTGCCTGCCTTCCGGAGCTTAACGGTAACCGCTATGAGGCGATTATTCTTGCTGTCGCACATCAGGCGTTTAGCGATCTTGCTATCAGTTCGCTCTGTTTCGACGATCATACCGTGGTTTACGATGTGAAGGGAGTTTTGCCGAAGGAAGAGGTTGACGCGAGGTTATGAACGGGCTTGTTTTTAATAAGATATTGCCTCTGCTGCTTTTGCCCTCAGGGGTCACCTTTTTGTGCCTGCTGGCTGGTTTGCTGTTGCGCAACAGGTTTTTTGTGTTGCTCGGGATGCTGGTGCTTCTGGTTTTCAGTATGCCTCTGGTGAGTGATTTTTTGATGCGCTCGGTTGAGGTTGGTTCCGGAAGGGTGCCGGTCAGCCGTGTCGGGAAGGCTGATGCAATTGTGGTGCTGAGCGGGATGATTGTGACGGTTGAGGGTGCGCCGCTGGGTGAGTGGGGTGATGCGGTGGATCGGTTTGAAGGAGGCATTGATCTGTTCAAGGCAGGGCATGCTCCCGTGATTCTCTTTACGCGCGGCCAGATGCCATGGCAGCCGGATGTGGTGCCTGAGGGTGAGCTGCTGGCTAAAAGGGCGCTGCTGCTTGGGGTGCCGAAATCGGCTATTCGTTTGACCGGCAAGGTTGGCAATACGGCGGATGAAGCCGTTGCGGCAAGAGCGGTGCTAGGTGCCGCAAAGGGAACGCCGAAGAGGATTATTCTTGTTACCAGTGCATTTCATATTCGTCGGGCGCGTTTTTTGTTTGAGCGTGCCGGTTTTGCCGTTGAGTCGTTTCCGGTGGATTATCAGGTGAGTGAGAAGAGCGGTTTGACGGTTTTGCGCTATCTGCCAAATGCTGATGCGCTTGCAGAGTCGGAGCGGGCGCTGCGTGAGGTGATGGGGCTGCTCTATTACCGTTTGCGGAGTTTTATAGGGCTGGATTGAAGCTGTGGTATTTGATTAAATGATTCGCCGGTGTTATCTTTTTTTCTGAAGAGCTGGATCTCGGCGTTCCCGGGTTCAGGTTGCATGGCTTATATTTTTTTTGAAATTATTTTGTATGTGATTGCATGGCCGATGTTGATGATGTAAAGTGGTATGCGCTCTATGTTCGTTCCCGTTATGAAAAGAGGGTGCATCAACTGCTTCTTGAGCAAGGTGTTGTGAGTTTTTTGCCGCTGCTTGATACCTGGAAGCAGTGGAGCGACAGGAAGAAAAAGGTCTCTGAACCCCTGTTTCGGGGCTATCTTTTTGTTAATATTGCGATGCAGCGGGAGAAGATTGCGGTGCTCGATACGGAGGGTGTGGTAAAGTTTATCGGGATAGGTAAAACACCTTCGGTGATCTATCAGCGTGATATTGAGTGGCTCAAGCAGTTGGTCAGGGAGCCGGATGCGGTTCATCGTACTTTTGATGCTCTTCCGCCGGGTCAGAGGGTGAGGGTTCTTGCCGGTCCGTTCAAGGATTTTGAGGGTGTTGTGGTCAGGCAGGGCAGGGAGTCGCGTCTGGTGGTTTTTTTTGACAGTATCATGCAGGGCGTAGAGGTTACAATTTATCCTGATGTGCTTTTGGCGGTTGCCGGTGCCTCCTTGCCGGTTCAGGGCGGGCTGGCTTTGCAGGGTGAGCTTTCGGGGGTTGAGAGGCATTTACTCCGGTTGTGAAGGGAGTTTCTCCAGTCATCAGGAAGATGAGACCGGAGTTTGTGGCGTTTGACAGGAGTTTCTTGGTAAGGGGATAGAGCTTGTGCGGGTTGTTTGCGCGAATTTGCGCTGATAAGGAGGAAGAATGGAGGGTTTTGTGCAACTAAAAGGTGGTCATGCGTCTATACGGGATATCTTCAGTCTGCCGGTGATTGTAGCGGCTCTCGGTTATTTTGTTGATATTTACGATCTGGTGCTTTTCAGTATTGTGAGGGTGCCGAGCCTGAAGTCGTTCGGGCTGTCGGGGAAGGAGCTGATCGATTACGGTGTCTATCTGCTCAACATGCAGATGATCGGTATGCTGGTTGGCGGTATTCTCTGGGGGTGGCTTGGCGATAAAAAGGGGCGCTTGAAGATCATGTTTGCCTCTATCCTGCTTTATTCGCTTGCCAATATTGCCAATGGTTTTGTTTCGTCTCTGCCCGCTTATGCGGTGTTGCGCTTTATTGCCGGTGTCGGTCTTGCGGGGGAGCTCGGGGCGGGCATTACGCTTGTTTCGGAGGTGCTGCATACACGGATACGGGGGTATGGCACCATGCTGGTGGCTTCGGTTGGTGTTTCGGGGGCGATTCTGGCCAATATTGTGGCCAATACCTACGAGTGGCATAATGCTTTTTTTATTGGAGGCGGGCTTGGCCTTTTGCTTCTTTTTGCCCGTGTGCGGGTTGCCGAGTCGGGGATGTTTCTGGCCATGGAGGCAAAGAGAGGGATGAGCCGGGGGAATATGCTGGCTTTGTTTACCGACCGCAAGCGTTTTTTCCGTTACATCAATTCGATTATGATTGGCGTGCCGAACTGGTTTGTTGTGGGGGTGCTGATCACCTTTTCGCCGGAGTTTGGTGTTGAGCTTGGTATTACCGGGCCGGTCAACGCTGGTAATGCGGTGATGTACTGCTATCTCGGCCTTGTTTTCGGGGATCTGTCGAGCGGGCTGTTGAGCCAACTGTTGCAGAGCCGCAAAAAGGTTATTTTTCTGTTCCTGCTGCTGACGGTTGGCGCGGTGGCACTTTATTTTCTGCAGGGGCACCGGAGCCCGCAGTTTTTTTATGTGGTCTGTGCCATTCTTGGGTTTGCGTGTGGTTACTGGGCTATTTTTGTTACGGTTGCGGCTGAACAGTTCGGTACCAATCTTCGCGCTTCGGTTGCCACGACGGTGCCCAACCTGGTGCGTGGCATGGTGGTGCCCATTACCATGCTTTTTCAGTTTTTCCGGGGCCTCTACGGTCTGGAGTCAGGGGCGCTGCTGGTTGGCGCCCTCTGCGTGACGGCGGCCTTTTTCTCTCTCCGATCCCTCGAAGAGACCTTCCACAAAGATCTCGACTACTACGAGGAGTTCCTTTGAACCCCTCTTGCAAGTAAATGGGGGACGTTGGTGACTACGTGTACTTCCTGTCTCCGGAGCGTCAATCGATTCCCATTTCGGCTTTTAAAAACTGGCCGGTGTGGGAGTGTGCGGTTCGGGCAATCTCTTCAGGGGTGCCTTCGGCGATGATGTTGCCTCCTTCGAAGCCTCCTTCGGGGCCGATGTCGATAATCCAGTCGCTGTTTTTTATGATGTCGAGGTTGTGTTCGATGATGATGACGCTGTTGCCTTTGTCGACGAGTCGGCGCAGCACTTCGAGCAGGTGCTGAATATCCTGGAAGTGGAGTCCGGTGGTGGGTTCGTCGAGAATGTAGAGGGTGTTGCCGGTCTGTATTTTGGCAAGTTCCGCCGAGAGTTTGATGCGCTGTGCTTCGCCGCCCGAGAGCATGGGGGATGGCTGGCCGAGCTTGAGGTAGCCAAGTCCGACGCTCTGCATGGTGGTGAGAATGCGCATGATCCGGGGGAAGTCAACAAAGAATTCTGCTGCTTCGGTGATCGACATGGCAAGGACGTCGGCAATGGATTTGCCGCGGTATTTGACCAGCAGGGTTTCGCGGTTATAGCGTTCGCCTTTGCAGTTTTCGCATTGGACATAGACGTCGGGCAGAAAGTTCATCTCAATTTTGCGGGTTCCGGCTCCCTGGCACACTTCGCATCGCCCCCCTTTGACGTTGAAGCTGAATCGTCCGGCTTTGTATCCCCGGATCTGTGCTTCGGGCAGGCGGGTGAAGAAGTCGCGGATGAAGGTGAAGGCTCCGGTATAGGTTGCGGGGTTGGAGCGGGGCGTGCGCCCGATGGGTGACTGGTCGACGTTGACCACCTTGTCGATATGCCTGATGCCTTCGATGCTTTCGTAGGGGTAGGTGAGCAGTTTTGAGCGGTAGAAGTGGCGCGCAAGGATCGGGTACAGGGTCTCGTTGATGATGGTCGATTTGCCTGAGCCGCTGACTCCGGTGATGCTGACGAGTGAGCGAAGCGGAATGGTGATGTCGACGTTTTGCAGGTTGTTGCCCCGGCACCCTTTGAGTCGCAGGAATTGCGGCTCTTCGGCGCTTGTTTTTACCTCTTTTTGGCACTGTACCTGCCTCTTTCCGCTGAGATATCCTGCGGTCAGTGAGTCGGGGTCGAGTGAGGTGGCGGCTCCCTGGGCAACAATCTCTCCACCGTATTCTCCTGCTCCGGGGCCGAGATCGATGATTTCGTCGGCTTCGAGCATGGTCTCTTTGTCGTGTTCGACGACGAGGACGGTGTTGCCGAGATCGCGGAGTCGCTTGAGTGAGGTGATGAGCTTCGAGTTGTCGCGCTGGTGTAGACCGATGCTTGGTTCGTCGAGGACGTAGAGGACGCCGCTGAGCTGTGAGCCGAGCTGGGATGCAAGCCTTATGCGTTGTGCTTCGCCGCCGGAGAGTGTTTGCGAGCTGCGATCAAGAGAGAGGTAGCTGAGGCCGACGTTGAGGAGAAATTCAAGGCGTTTGATGATTTCGTGCAACACTGGTTTGGCGACAAGTTTCTCTTTTGTGGTGAGGGTGTCGGGCAGTGCGGTGAAAAAGGCAAGCGCTTCGGGTAGCGGCATTCCTTCGCATTCGGCGATGTTGAGTTCGTTTATTTTGACCAGGAGGCTCTCTTTGCGCAGTCTTGCCCCTTTGCATGAAGGGCAGGACTGGCGCAGCATGTAGTTTTCGGCCCATTCGCGTATTTTTGCGGTGCTGGCATTTTTCAGGATCTCTTCGACGTAGGGTACTGCTCCGGGAAAGGGTTGCGGGTAGAGGGTGTCGTGGCCGGAGTAGCTGTAGCTGACGTCAAAGGTGCGACTGCCGGAGCCTTCGATCAGGATTTTCATCGCCTCTTTTGGAATGGCGGAGAGCGGGGTGTCGAGGGTGAAGTTGAACTCTCTGGCGATTGCCCTGATTACCTGCCAGAGGTTGCGTTTTCCTGATTTGCCGAAGGGGTCGAGCCCGCCTTCGTTGAGGGAGAGCGTTTCGTCGGGAGTCATCAGCTCTCCTGAAAGCTGCATGAGCTCTCCGAGGCCGTTGCACTCGGGACATGCGCCGTAGGGGGAGTTGAAGCTGAAGTGGTTTGGTGCAAGGTTGTCGACCGGTACGGAGCCGTCTGAGTAGGCGTAGCGTGTGCTGAAGGTGAGCTCTTTGCGCTCTCTCTCCGTCGGGTCGCAGATGACCGTCGATTTATGTTCCGACATGGTTATGGCCATGCTGACGGCATCTCTGAGGCGCTCTTCGGACTCGGGGTCGATCACCAGGCGGTCGACAACGAGCTCTATGGAGTGGCTTTTATAACGTTCGATCTGCATATCTTTCTCCAGTTCCCGGTATTTTCCGTCAATGCGTACACGGAGAAATCCTTTGAGGAGAAGCCTTTCGAAGAGTTCACGGTAGTGCCCTTTGCGTCCTGTGACGAGCGGGGAGAGGATCTGCACTTTTGTACCGTGTGGCAGGGCGAGAATGGTTTCGCAGATGGTCTCTTCGCTTTGCTGCTGGAGCATGGCACCGGTGACGGGGTCGTAGCGCCGTCCTGCCTTGGCGTAGAGGAGGCGGATAAAGTCGTGAATTTCGGTGATGGTGCCTACCGTTGAGCGGGGCGATCGGTTGGTGCTTTTCTGGTCGATGGAGATGACCGGTGAGAGCCCTTCGATAAAGTCAACGTCTGGACGTTCGATGCTGCCGATATATTGACGGGCGTAGGGTGAGAGCGTTTCCATAAATCGGCGCTGACCTTCGGCGTAGATGGTGTCGAAGGCGAGGCTCGATTTGCCGGATCCCGAGAGGCCGGTAATGACAATAAATTTGTTGCGTGGAATATCGAGAGAGATGTTCTTGAGGTTGTGGACTCGTGCTCCCCTGATGTTGATATGGCTGAATTCCATTGGTGTTCTCTGTGCCTTTGTTTTCTCTGCGCTCTGGTAATCGGTTTGACGGTTCGATGCCTTGCCCGATGTTGTGCTGAAGGTTACGGTTTCGTTTCCGGAACATTCAATATGGAAATTATTTTCCGGAAGTAGGCTGAAAAAGTAAAGAGTGTTGTGGTGAAGTGGTTTTCAAGCAATGAAAAAAGGCGACTTTGTGTCGCCTTTTTTCGTGAGCATGTGGCTGTTTTCGCTATCCCTTCAGTGCGGCTCTTGCGGCGGCAAGGCGCGCAATCGGCACCCTGTAGGGGCTGCATGAGACGTAGTTGAGCCCCAACTGGTGGCAGAATTCAACGGTGGATGGGTCGCCGCCGTGTTCGCCGCAGATGCCGAGTTTGAGTTCCGGCTTGACGGCCCGCCCCTCTTTGGCCGAGATGCTTATCAGGCGGCCCACGCCATCCATGTCGATGGATTCAAAGGGGTTGCGTGCAAAGATATCCTGCTGCTGGTAGATTGGCAGGAACTGGCCGGAGTCGTCGCGGCTCATGCCGAGTGCCATCTGGGTGAGGTCGTTGGTACCGTAGCTGAAGAAGTCGGCGGCGGTGGCTATCTGGTCGGAGGTTATTGCTGCACGTGGTACTTCAATCATGGTGCCAACGAGGTATTTTACCCCGGTGCCTTGTTCGGCAATGACGCTGCGTGCGGTTTTGTGGATCACTTCACTGGTGATTTCAAGCTCTTTGACGGTGCTGATGAGTGGTACCATGATTTCGGGTACCACGACAAGGCCCTCTTTTTTGAGCTTGCAGGCGGCTTCGATAATTGCCCGAACCTGCATGATGGTGATTTCGGGGTGCAGGATGCCGAGGCGGCAGCCGCGCAGTCCGAGCATGGGGTTGAATTCGTGCAGGTCGTTGATCCGCTCTTTGATTGCTTCAAAGGAAGTGCCTATCTTGCTGGCAAGAGCACGGATTTCGCTGTCGGTGTGGGGCAGGAACTCGTGGAGCGGTGGATCGAGCAGGCGGATGGTGACCGGGCGTGATCCCATCGCTTTGAAGAGGCCGTAGAAGTCTTCACGCTGGTAGGGTAGCAGTTTTTCGAGCGCTTTTTTACGTCCTTCGACGTCGTCCGCCAAAATCATCTCCCGCATGGCGTCGATGCGTTCTCCGCCGAAGAACATGTGTTCGGTTCGGCAGAGACCGATTCCTTCTGCGCCGAAGGTTATGGCGATTTCAGCCTGGTCTGGCTGGTCGGCATTGGTGCGGATGTTGAGTTTGCGGTATTTATCGGCCCACTTCATCAGTTGCTCGTAGATTGGCCAGGTCGGGGCATCTTCGGGTTTGAGGGTTTTGTCGACGAGGACTTCGATGATTTCGGAGTTTTTGGTAGCCACTTTGCCTGCGATGACTTCTCCGGTGCTGCCGTCGATGGAGATGTAGTCGCCTTCCATCAAAACGGTCGGGTTGCCGCTGACGCGCATTTCGCCTCTCTGGTAGTCGATGTTGAGTGCGCCGCATCCGACAACGCAGACTTTGCCCATCTGGCGGGCGACCAGTGCGGCGTGCGAGGTCATGCCACCCCGCTCGGTGAGGATGCCTTCAGAGGCGGCCATCCCTTTGATGTCTTCAGGTGAGGTTTCGATGCGGACAAGAATGACCGCCTCTCCTCGTTTTCCTGCTTCATAAGCGTCAACGGCATTGAAATAGATTTTGCCGGTGGCAGCGCCGGGTCCGGCATTCAGCCCTGTTGCAAGGAGTCTTTTTTCGGCAATGGCGGCCTGTTTTTCTTTCATATCAAAGACCGGCCGGAGCAACTGGTTGAGCTGTTCTGGTTCTATGCGCAGCAGCGCCTCTTTTTCGTCGATCAGTTTTTCGTTGTACATGTCGACGGCGATTTTGACGGCGGCCATGCCGGTGCGTTTGCCGACGCGGCACTGGAGCATGAAGAGCTTGTTGTTCTCGATGGTGAACTCGATGTCCATCATGTCGTGGTAGTGGTGTTCGAGTATGGAGCGGATCTCTTCGAGCTGGTCGTAGATGCCGGGGTTTTCGGCCTTGAGCTGTTCAATTTTGAGCGGGGTTCTTGTGCCGGCTACGACATCTTCGCCCTGGGCATTCATGAGGAATTCGCCGTAGAAGATGTTGTCGCCGGTGGCGGCGTCGCGGGTGAAGGCTACGCCGGTACCGCAATCGAGGCCCATGTTGCCGAAGACCATGGCCTGGACGTTGCAGGCGGTGCCCCAGTAGCCTGGAATGTGGTTGAGCTTGCGGTAGACGATGGCCCGTTCGTTGTTCCAACTGTTGAAGACAGCTCCGATGGCTCCGATGAGCTGTTCGTGGGGATCTTCGGGAAATGTTTTGCCGGTTTTTTCCAGAATTGCGGCTTTATAGTCGGCAACGATATCCTGAAGGTCTTCAACGGTGAATTCGGTGTCGAGTTCAATGCCGAGCTCGCGTTTTTTTGCTTCAAGAATTTTTTCGAAGGGGTCGATCTGTTTTTTGTCGGTCGGTTTGAGGTCAAGCACGACATCGCCGTACATCTGCACGAAACGGCGGTAGCAGTCCCAGGCGAAGCGGGGGTTTCCTGATTTTCGGGCCAAGCCGTCAACCGTTTTTGCGTTAAGGCCTAAATTGAGAATTGTGTCCATCATGCCGGGCATAGAGGCTCTTGCGCCTGAGCGGACCGAGACGAGGAGGGGGTTTTCAGGATCTCCGAATTTTTTGCCGAGTGCCTCTTCAATTTTGCGGAGTGCGGCGGGGATATCCTGCTGGAAAAGGTTTCGGGGGTAGTTCTTCTGGTTGTCGTAGTAGTAGGTGCAGACTTCGGTTGAAATGGTGAATCCCGGAGGAACCGGCAAGCCGATGTTTGCCATCTCTGCAAGGTTGGCGCCTTTGCCGCCCAGCAGGTTTTTCATGGAGGCATCACCTTCAGAATTGCCGCCAGAGAAACTGTAAATGTATTGTTTACTGCTGCTCTGTCCGCTGGTAATCTCAGATTGTGGCATGATTTTTATAAGTAATTGTGCTTTTGCACCAAGAAGCAAAAAGAAGCGGTCTATGGTGAAAAAACAGGTGAAGTTGACTACTTTTATAGAAAATGAAGTTTACTAAAAAGCTGCTGTAAAAACTACCGTAAAGGATATTTCATTCTGATTTTTATTATGGGAATTGAGCCTCTTGTCATTTTGTTCCAGGTATTGCGTCTTGCTGTACCATACATTTTTACCTCTGTCGGTGCAACGTTTTCGGAGCGGGGCGGAGTTGTCAATCTTGCGCTTGAGGGAATGATGCTTGTCGGTGCGTTTGGAGCGGCGCTTGGTCAGTATTGGAGCGGGTCGGCTTTGGTGGGGATTATTTTTGCTCTTTTCTGCGGCCTTGGTGTGGCGTTGCTTTTTGCTTTTGTGACGGTTACGCTGAAGGCTGACCAGATTGTTGCCGGTATTGCCATCAATATGCTTGTTATGGGCGCGACACGGTTCGGTCTCAGTATGATCTTCGGGAGTTCGATGAATTCGCCGCGGATTGCTGGTTTTGAGTTTCCTTCTCTTCTGCTGGATCCGCTTTTTCTTGCCGCCGTGGTGTCAGTCGTTGTCGGTCATCTGCTTTTGTTTAAAACGCCTTATGGGCTCAGGCTCCGCTCTGCCGGTGAAAGCGCCGAAAGTGCTGACAGCGCAGGTATCAATGTTGATCGGATGCGCTACTCAGGTGTTCTCGTTTCGGGGGCGCTTGCGGCGCTTGGCGGAGCTTTTCTTGTGTTTCAGCAGCACACCTTCACCGATAACATGTCGGCCGGGCGGGGTTATATCGCACTTGCCGCTATGATTATCGGCAAGTGGAGTCCAGTTGGAGCGGCACTCGCAAGCCTGCTTTTTGCGGCGACGGAATCGATGGAGATCTGGCTCCAGACGGGGTGGATTCCCTCCCAGTTGGTGCAGTCACTTCCCTACGTCATTACGCTGGTTGTGCTTGCCGGGTTTGTCGGTCGGAGCTCTGCTCCGCGGGATGCAGGTACTCCATTTGAGAAAAACCGTTTGTCAGATTAGGCTGATCAACTCCGTCACAAGTTTTTCGATGCCTTTGGCGACTTCACCTATTGGAGCGTCAAACATATATGCCGGTGTCGTGACTACCTTTTTCTTTCTGTCGAGAACGGTGTCCCATACCTGGCAATCAATATGGCGGGCACCCATTGCTTCGATATCTGCGGCTGTCTGCGGGTCATTGCCGATTGTCAGGTCGAGCTGCTCGCAGCCCAATATTTTGGCCGCTATTACCGGCGCAATACAGATAAAGCCAAGCGGTTTTCCTGCCTTGTAGAATGATTGCACTGCGGCTGCAACATCCGGATTGACGTTACAGTCGGTTCCCTTGAAGGCATAGTTGCTGAGGTTTTTTGCTGCTCCATAACCTCCAGGCAGGATCATGGCATCGAGGGCAAGCGAATCAATGTTCTTGAGATCGGTGATGCGGCTCCGTGCAATGCGTGCCGATTCGACCAGGATATTGCGTGACTCCTCTGGCATCACTTCACCACGGTAATGGTTGATAACGTGGTGCTGTGTGATGTCAGGCGCCAGACAAACAGCTTCAGCCCCTGCCCGATCAATGGCAAGGAGGGTCAGTACAGCTTCATGGATCTCCGATCCGTCAAGAAAACCGCATCCGGAAAGAAGTATTGCTATTTTTTTTATTGGTAGAATTACGTATATTTTCTTGATTGGTGTATTTTTTGTTCGGGGTTGTTCAGTGACTTTCTGAGAGTTTTATAGGTTATTATCGTATATTATTAAAGATATACGTGGTTTGTTTTGTATTTTAATATTGGATAGTATGGTTATGCAACCTCGGTAATAAACCACTTTTTCACAGTCTAATTATAGCTATTCTGCAAATGAGTACCAATAATACTACTTCGTTGGCATCGGTTGCTGCTATTACCGGGAAAGTCTGGGCAGTGGCTGGAGATGGAAGCCGACATCTTCTTCGGGCGGGTGATTCGGTGTATGAAGGTGAGGTTATTCTTACGGAAGCAGGAAGTATTGTTGTGCTTCGGAATGCAGATGGCGCTGATCTGAAGATTACAGAAGGTAAAGAGGTCGCCCTGAGTGGTGGGCTTTTTGAAAGTGGGGAAAATACGTTAAACCTTGATTTGAGGGGAATGATCGCCGCAACGGATGGCTCCCCCGATTCGGGTAGCAGTGGTTCCCCGTCCGATCCAGCCACTCTGGTTAGCTCTGATCCACCCGGCTTGCAGACCCTTCATGGATTTTTACGTGTACAGCATATTTTCGAGTCAATTCTCTCCCCTGCATACCGCTTCTGGTCATTTACGGGTAGCTATAATCCGCAGAATCAGTTTCGTTCGGCAAGCTTCAATCCTCTTCTTGATGGCAGGGCAACGGTCGATGAGCGGATAGTCATGGCGGTTGAACCTCTGGCAGATGTTACGGTAGAGCCGTTGCCTGCAGGCGCTCCGATCGTCTACAGATCGTTGATTCAACAGAACGACGTTCCGAAGAATAACACAACAGAGGTTACTGCCTCGGTGCAGGAGGATGCGCTGCCGGGAGGTAACCTTGATACGCCTGATGATACGACTGAGGCAACGGGCAGTGTTGCCGGACTGGTGGATCCTGGCAGGGATGTGCCGGTAACGTTCAGTTTGCAGACTACCGGTCTCAATGCACTTGGTCTTACTTCGAAAGGAGAACCGCTGACCTATACGGTATCAGGCAATACACTGACCGCATCCATCAGTGCAGGTGCGGTCTTCACGCTGACGTTGAGCGGGACAGACAATGCGGCCTTCACGTTC
>CAIMHT010000025.1 GCA_903840935.1 uncultured Chlorobiaceae bacterium | reverse complement strand
AACCACCTCGGTAACCAGAGCCGAAAGTAACGAATATCCGCCGGGAGAATGTGCCCCATAGCCGTTGGACGCAAAGCCTGCGGTAACATCAAATCCGGCTTTGCCACTGGCAACAAGAAAAAGAGTTCCGCCTGCGGCAATCGCCCCTGCAACCTGGGCAGCAATATACGGGGGCAACTCTTTTGCCTCAAAACGGCCACCAGCCCATAACCCGATAGAAACGGCCGGATTGAGATGACAACCCGAGATATGACCTATTGTATAGGCCATGGTAAGAACGGTCAAACCAAAAGCAAGTGAAACACCGAGCAGGCCGATACCGACATCAGGAAATGCAGCAGCAAGAACAGCGCTGCCACATCCACCGAGAACAAGCCAGAATGTGCCGATAAACTCCGCAACATATTTTTTCATGGATCCCCCTTGTTTTTTATGATTGAAGCTGAGCTTGTAAAGAGCCAAAAATCAATAAAAAGGTAAATACAGGTAACTCGACAGCTCTATGGCAATTGTTGTTTTTATGCCAGGGAGTGATTACTTCAAAAAAAACAGGGCTCTTTTTTTTGTTGTCTCATGATTTAGCCTGAGCTACCTCTTTTTTTCTGAACTCGATTTTGAGACACTGCTCTTCATAACTGGCTTCGGCTACCCGCATTCCGGCCAGAAAAAGCGGCAGAATGACATTTTTCTGGTAGTTGCCGATTCTCAGGGTGAGTGAGTCGCCAACTTGCAGAACATTGGTCTCCATCTTGTTGTCGAAGACAAAGGGGAGGCGCAGTTTCATGATATAGTGCCCTTCGGTGACTTTTGTGATGGAGGTATGCTCCTCCTTATAGAAGATATCAAGAGGGTTTTTATCGCCGTAGACCACTTCGCCCACAGTTTTCAGCATCTCAAGCCCAAGCACTTCGCGCCGGAAGAGAGGCACCTTCGTGATCGGGATGGGAGCAAAGGAGCGTTCAATCTGCTCGATATATTTATGCTGAATGGTTTTCCACTCACTCATGTACTCACCGTCAATTTCATCGAGGAAGACCCGGTTGATTATTACCTGGTCAACGGTGATTCCGTAAAGGTTAAGATAGGTGAGCGCACGCATCGACTCTTTGATCACCATTTTTTCGGGGTTCATGACCAGGCGAACGGTTGTTTTTGTTCCATCCGACAGGAGGTCGATGATGCCGTCAACCGAGGAGAAAAGATGCTCAATCTGGTCATAGACCTCGGTTTCAGGTACCAGGTCGTGGAGGCGGCCGATCTTTTTTGAGAGGGGGCGTATCATCGGTTTGACCAAATACTTCTCGAGGGTTCGTATCATCTTCAGCATCCAGCCGAAGGTTTCCGGCAGGGAGAGCAGCCGAAGGGTTTCTCCGGTCGGGGCGCAGTCGACAATGAGCAGGTCGTACTCACCGGATTCGTTGTATCGCTTGATATAGGAGAGGGAGAAGAGTTCCTCCATGCCGGGAAGGACGCCCATTTCCTCGACATAGATTCCCTTGATTCCCTGCACCTCCATGATGTGGGCAAAGTGCGCACGGACAATCTCCCAGTTCAGGGTCAGATCGCCGTAGACGCTTACCTCCTGGCCGTAGAGGTTATCGGCAATCTTGATGGGAGAGGGGCCAAGTTCCAGGTCAAAGGAATCCCCAAGGCTGTGAGCGGGGTCGGTGGAGATGACAAGTGTCTTAAAACCCATTGATGCAGCTTTTACAGCAGTGGCCGCGGCTATGGAGGTTTTGCCTACGCCGCCCTTTCCTGTAAAGACGATTGTTCTCATTATGTATCAATTTTAATTGACTGTTTCCGGCTATTTATTCGATTCGTTCAGGCGACGGGAATAAAGGTGAACCCAAAAAACAGGAAGCTCTATAACCAATCTAAAGCTGAAGCTCTTGACAAAGTGAGAGCTGTTGAAAAAGATTTTCTGTTTGATGTCGCAGCACATTTCAAACGAAAAACGAAAGCAAGAGAAAAAAAATCGAGTTCTTGTCTTGAGGTAAATGTACTGAAAAAACTTGTGGCTTTTAGTGGTGGTGTTGTCACTTTTGATGGGATAACAGCGGGATGGCTGGGGCAGTTCAAAGCGCTTCTTTATGATTATGCAAATCAATTAGCGACTACGTATTTAGAAGATCTCGCTTTAACCAGCTTCAAAATAAAGGCTTACCAGATTATTGCTCTGAAACTTCCGTTACATCACCCTAATTGTCGTTGGTTTCCACGGTCGGATGTGCAGGCTCACTGCTACCGGCCTTGCCTGTAAGAGGAATATGCATGGGGAGGTGAAGGCAATCACTCGCGGGCCCTTCGTAGAATTTAATGGGTTGAAGTGAAACCATAATACTTCACAATACAGTAGGAAGGGTTAAGATGGCTACGATAAAATAATGTCTTTGTTCGGTAGCTTTCGAAGCTGTTAAAGACCCTTGACGAGGCTGTTAAAAGCTACATCTCGTTTATATGTATATTTTTAACACGTCAGTTGCTTCTTGCTTAAATCGTCAAGGACTCTGTTTCTATGGCTTATTTTCATACACTTATCTTTCATCATAGGGCTCCATTCAGACTCATCCTATAAATCAATATTACACCTTCTCAACTCTTTCTTACACTATTTCCATTAAAATGTGCGGAGAGCCATCTGTTTTTTATTAATGACCTTTCTATTCTGTAAACTGATTGCTGCAACTCCGGTCGAAACAAATCCTGAGTTTCATGTAGTATCCCTCGATGGTAACGAAATAAGTTCAAAAAGCCTGATAGGGAAACCCTATATCGTTAATTTTTTTGCTTCATGGAATCCTGTTAGCCAAAAAGAGATCCCTTATATGGTGACCCTTCAAAATAAATTCAGCCTCAAAGGATTTACGTTCATCGGAGTGGCCATTAACAATACAGAACCAGCTATTCGCGATTTTATCAAAAACAATAAGATCACCTATCCTGTTGTGTTGTCTGATCAAAAAATATTCAATACGTTTAGCAGCTACGTAAATGGCGGTATGACGGCACTTCCGACATCATTTGTTGTCAATTCTTCAGGCCAAATTACTCAAGTCATTGTCGGAGGAAGATTTCCTGTTGAGACGGGCAGTGCCCATTTGTTTTGGATCCCGCAGCCTGGTGTCAAGAGCCCAAATAGATCAACAGTTAAAAATTGGGAAGAAATAATTCTGGAGTCATTACGCGAGTGGCTTGAACTTTCAGATAATAACCCGGAATTAGCAATACTCAAAGGTAAAATCACTTTTCGTGATAATGTGGAACAAGAATTTAGCGCGCTTGCAAATGACGAGAAACCAACACAAAACGAAAAGATCGCTATTCTGAAATGGGAGGAAATAAGAGAAAAGTGTATTAATTCTGCAAAAGCTGCACGTTCCGGCCAAAGTCTTGCTATGCTGGATCAGTTTGCAAATAATGTCAGGCTATTAGTAGTCGATTTATATGCCGGACGGATATCCTATGGGTCGTTTGCAAGACAAAGAGCAGAATATACATCACGATTTATGTCAGATGAGCAGCGCTTTATGGCTCAGCAACAGGCTCAGCAACAGGCTCAGCAAGCTGCTCAACAAAGGGACGATGATGCTCAGCAAAGGGCAACAGATGCAGCGGCTATGCAGCAGATACAAAGTGCTGTGAATCAATTTTTCAAAAAATAAACGCAGAACGCCTCGGGTCTAATGTTTGACAATGTATAAACGTCCAGCATAAAGTCATTCCGCAATCATTTCTGAAATAAATTCGTATTTGGCTGAAATCGTCTTCAAGGGTTTGGTTATTTTTTTATGATTTACATGTGTATCTGCTTGTTATTTGGCCGTATTTTATTGCGAAATCAATTCTTGTAGATCGCCTATATTCAGGCAAAGTGTTCTGTGAGAGAGGATGGTGCGTTGTCTATTCATAATGAGTCCAGAGACGAATGATTTTGACGATGTGCTCGGTCTCATAGATCTGATAGATAAGGCGGTGCTGGATATTCACTCTTCTGGAATAGGCTCCGAAAAGATAACCGATAAGCTTCTCAAAAGGTGGGGTAGTTTGAGCCTGCTTCGAATAAACAAGCTGCCAAGTCACCAGTCAAGCTCTTTCGAACATTCAGTAATCTTCTCATTGAGCCTTTCCTGAATTGATTCTCGCATGCCCGGAACGGAAACAAGGTGCAGTGTTTCTGAAATTGCATTCCCGTCACTTTCCGACAAAAGAACGGCATTCCCTCTTTTCCCTTTGATTTCATGTTGGATAAGGTATTCTTTTTTTTGTGAAACACTTGCGAGGTTAACTGACCCTGAAAAGCACAAAAAAAGTACAGACAATTTGGCGAAACATAAAAAACAGTGTCGCCACAGGAACTGCCAGATCTGACGGAATATGGTCATTTACAGTTTATCTATTCAGCGCCAAATCTTTACATAGAGGTGCCCCCCATGGCGCACAGTAAGGAAGAAAACACAACAAAACAAATTCGCTCACTCGCTCTGAGCTTCGATCGTCAACAAATTTTCTCAGCAATTTGACGCGGAGCATTACACAACTGCCGATGTAGGCTTTTTCAGGCGAAAAAGAACTATAGTGGGCGCTCCAATACCCATGAGAAGCATCGTACCTGGTTCCGGATTGGGTGCGGATTGGCTATATATCTTCAGGCCCAGGCTCTGGTTGGTTAGGCCAGTTAGCAATCTAACGTTTGATGTAAAATTGCCATCTGTCTCTGAACCGGCGTTGCGGAAATATCCGTGAATAATTGCGAACCAGCCGTCGGCGCCGTACCATAGGATATTAACGACGTGAGTTTGTCGACGCTACTGTAATGCACACCATCAGTGCTTCCCTGATAGTTAAATGATAAACCAATGGTTGGGCTGGTGATGCTCAAGGGAGTCGATAGCGAAATTGTCGTGGGAAAGTAATAACCACTGGTATAAGCGCCAGATTGCGTTAACACATAGGTACCAAGCAAATTATTGAACGCCGGAGTAGCCGCGTCGACAGTACCTGTAGTATTGACCGTCCCCCACACAAAAATTGTAGTTTGTAAACTTGTAAACGAGGTTCCTGATAGATTAACAGGGTTCAGTTCGAAGCCACTGATGTTCGTCGTTCCGGCGGAAAGTTTGTAACCATTTCCCATAAAAGTATTTGGCACACTTGAGGTCGAAGTGAAGCTTCGAGAGTTCGACAGATTATCAAAAACCACTATATCACCTGCATGGGAAGTTGCCGCTGTGAATAAAATCAAAACTGATGCGGCAATATTAAGCACTGTCCTGAGAATATTGCTCATAACAAAAAAGATTATTGGTTAAAATTATGCCAAGCCAGCTATCAAAAAATGGCTGATTTTACGTTGATAAAATAGGGAGTATTACTTCAATCCGAAATGTAATTCTGCCGTGGTGGAGTGGCCTTGTAAATATCCTCATGTTTGATACTTCGCCAGAGTCGTTTGACGACGATGTTATCCTGTGCTCTGCCATGTTCATCCATGCTCATAATGGTGAATGGGTGCTTTGTGATTGCCCCGATAAAAGTCGCGCTCTTAAACCGGACACCCTGATAGGGCTTGATTTTACGAGAGTCATAAAATAGAGGCCGGGCGTACTCTTGATCAATCAGTTCAAGCAACAAATATTCTTCTGCGTCAGGAAACAAAACGATAGTTTTTTCCCTTTTCTGACGCGTCTCACTTGGAGGATGATTCTGTAGTAGTATCTCATTGCCGCTATCTTTACCACCCAGATCCTTGCGACAGGGGAATTCATTCCAGAGCCAGATATTTTTGAAACGGCAGGCGTATTGAGGGTCGGTTTTGAGGTATGCCTGCATGAGCCGCTCAAACCGGTCACCCTTGTCGCGTTCGGAGAAGGAGTGGTTGCGGTATTTGGCCAGAAGGGTCTGGAAGGTCATGATGACGAGGGTGAAAAGTTTAAAATCTTGAAAAGAGGTGATTGAAATTGAAAAGAGCCTTCCGGCTTTGATGTGATGCAATAACCCTTAAATCAACATTCTCAGAAAATCGCGGAATGAGTTGACAGGCTTTTGAGAGAGCCATGCCGCCTGTAAACCACCTAAAACAAAGCTTGGCATACTGTTGTAGTGTGTTTTCTATAGATACGACGGTATAAAAAACACAACAAAATATGTATGATGGAAAGCAAAAAATATTTACTATTTGCATCAGGGTTTCTTTGTATATAATGATTGGGGCGGTCTCCAATTTTGTCATCGGAGAGTTCGCGACAACCTTTTCGTGTTAACATCGTAAGCGTGTGAATTATGTTTTCTGTGGTGAAAAAGGTGACAATCCTTGTCGTTGATGATCATTTGCCGGTAAGTACTTCGGTATCACTGCTCATCAAGAAGCTGGGCTACGATGTCATGACGGCTGATAATGGCGATAGCGCTCTTGAATTGTTGAAGAGCCACAAGATTGATGCAATGTTTCTTGAGATCAGCATACCAGGGGAAAAAGGTCTTGAGATTCTCTCGTACGTCAATGAGCATTTATCCGATCTTCCGGTCATTGTGACTTCCTTTGCAATGTCAGAGAAGGATGAGGCTGATGTGTTTAAAATGGGGGCATTCGATTATCTGGTAAATCCGGTCAATAGTGCGAGGCTTGAGGTCACGATAAAAAAAGCGATTATAGAATCGGAACGTCGTCAGCAGGCGAGCCTTTTTTCTGTAGTGATTACCAATAGCCCGATAACCATTGTTATTACCGATAAAGAGGGGAATATTGAATTTGTCAACAATGCATTTTGCCGAACGACCGGTTACTCTTTTAAAGAAGTCTTAGGTCAAAACCCGAGGATACTGAATTCCGGAGAACAGGCCGAGAGCTTCTATAAGGATCTTTGGGATACCATCACCAGTGGAAAAAACTGGCATGGTGAATTTCATAACAAGAAAAAAAACGGAGAGATCTACTGGGAGTATGCTGTCATCATTCCAATCATCGACCCGACCTGGTCGATTACGCATTTTGTCAGTATCAAGCAGGATATTTCTTTGCGTAAAAAGGAGCATGAGGCACTTACTGAAAGTGAACGTCGCTTTCAGGAGCTTGCCGATCTTTTGCCGCAGACTGTTTTTGAACTTGACCTCAAGGGCTTGATTACCTATACCAACCGTATGGGCTTTGAAACCTTCGGATATTCCCGGGAGGATTTTCACAACGGAGTTCACAGTCTGACGCTTTTTGCGCCTGAAGAGCACAAACGGGCCATGCAGAATATGGAGTATCGGGTGAAAAATATTCCGTTTGAAAATCATGAATATATTGGACAGAGAAAAGATGGTACCACATTTCCGATGCTGGTCTATACTTCACGGATTAACCGCGATGGAGCGCCTGCAGGTATCCGGGGTATTGTGCTTGATATTACGGAGCGCAAACAAGTTGAGGAAAAACTGCAAATTTTGAATCTGACACTTGAAGAGCGTATTGAGGAGAGGACAAAAAAGCTTGAAAAAACTCATCAGCAGATGATTTTGCATGAAAAACTTGCATCAATAGGTCTGCTTGCCGCAGGAATCGCCCATGAGTTGAACAATCCTATCAATTTTGTCAAGATCAACTTTACAACGCTCAAGGATGCTGTCTCCGACTTTCAGAAGATGCTGACGGAGTACAGTGGTATTGTCAGAAAATTTGAGGAGGGAAGCTGCTCCGCCATGGAGTTGCAGACCATGCACCAGATGGAGAGGGAGTTGGCCATCGATACGCTTTTCGCGGATATATCAGATATTTTTATTGAGTCACAGCGGGGCTTTGAGAGAATATCGGCAATTATTTCAAGTATGAGGAACTTCTCGTTTCGACATACTATGGATGAGCGGGTTCTGTTTGACATTAATAACGGCATTCGAGATGCACTTGTGCTTTCTCGTTATGAATACAATAATTATGCCGATGCCGAAACGGTACTGGATGAGCTTCCTCCCG
Organism: uncultured Chlorobiaceae bacterium; assembly: GCA_903840935.1. GTDB lineage: Bacteria > Bacteroidota > Chlorobiia > Chlorobiales > Chlorobiaceae > Chlorobium. The sequence continues at coordinate 18,933 of CAIMHT010000025.1, read as the reverse complement.
TTACATGCAATCCTGAGCAGATCAATCAGGTTTTTCTCAATCTTATTGTCAACAGTTCCCATGCCATAGCATCCAGAGAGAGCAGGACACATGGTAAAATCACTATTCATAGCTGGGTTGACAATGGTAGCGTTTATTGTTCAATTGCTGATGACGGTCCTGGTATTCCCGTCGAAATCAGAGACCGTATTTTTGATCCGTTTTTTACAACAAAAGAGCCTGGAAAGGGGACCGGGCTTGGGTTAAGCATCTCTTACGACATTATTGTCAACAAGCATGGCGGGACGCTCTCAGTTGATTGTCCAACTGAACAAGGAACTGTTTTTACGCTTTCATTGCCGATAAAAACCAGTAGCGCGGTACGCTGACTGTTTCAACTTTTTTTTATGCACGCTTGATGTTGTTGAAGTCTTTGGTTATGGAGTGAAACATTTTGTTTGTTGCGGTCTGCATGATCATCGACATGCCAGCGTTGGTCATGGCCTGAAGAATTTTTTCGGGGACGATCCGGAATGCCGGGTAGAGAATAAAGTGGACGTCAATTTTCAGATCAAATTGAACCCTGGTTTTGTTTTCCTTTATGGGATGGAGATGCATGTCGGCAAAGGCTTTTCCCTCAAAGAGATATTTCGCGGGATCCTCAATTGTCGAGGTGACGGGGTAGTGTTGCCAGTGTATCTTTTTGCCTATGGTATAAAGACTGATCATCTCTTCTGAGAGCTCTTCAGGGTCGGTGCATATAATGTGCTCCGGCAACTCCACAAGGATCTCCTCGCTTTGTTCGACAAAAAAAATAACATCGAAAGGGTTGTTCTGCGGATCGGTAACACGAAAAAGCCACTTGTAGACATTTTCAGTCTCAGTAAGTTCTACACTGTGGCAGAACGGGTTAAAGGCCAGTATTCTTTTTTGGTCAGAAAGATAGGCCGTCGTCGTCTCAAATTCTCCATGAAAGATCCAGTCGCCTTTGCTTACTCCAGTTGCATCCATTTCCATCGGTGTGATTGTCTATTCCTTATGTTTCATATCGGGCAGTGTGCCATAAAGAGCGTAAAGCCCACGCTAGAGAAAAAATATAGGGAGAATTTTTGACAAACTCTCTTTTTCAAATGGCCGGGCTCTTCGGGGGGAATTATACAAGTTCAGCCTGCAGCCGTTCAGCCTGGTCATGCATTTTGAGGGCATTGATAACATCCTGCAGGTCGCCTTGCAGAATCTGCGGAAGGGCGTGGCTGGTAAAGCCTATACGGTGGTCAGTTACGCGTGACTGCGGGTAGTTGTATGTACGGATTTTTGCGCTTCGGTCTCCGGTTGTAACCATCGAACGGCGCAGATCGGCCCGTTGCTGCTGCTGCTCGGCAAGCTGAATGTCGTACAGTTTTGTGCGGAGCATCTGCATGGCCCGTTCTTTGTTCTGGAGCTGTGAGCGCTGCTCCTGACAGGCAGAGACTATGCCGGTTGGTATATGGGTGATTCTGACGGCGGTCTCTACCTTGTTTACGTTCTGCCCCCCTTTTCCGCCGCTTCGGTAGGTGTCGAATCGCAGATCTTCCCGCCTGATCTCGACATCGACCTCCTCGGCTTCCGGCAGTACCGCCACGCTTACTGCCGAGGTGTGGATACGGCCCTGTGTTTCGGTATCGGGGACACGCTGCACACGGTGAACGCCGCGTTCATACTTCATGGTGCCGTAGACATCATGGCCGCTGACACCAAGGGTAATTTCGCGAAAGCCGCCTGGCACTGAACTTTCGTTGAAGTGCAGAGTTTCGCACTGCCACCCCTGATTTTCAGCATATCGCTGGTACATTCTTGTCAGGTCGGCGGTAAAAAGCGCAGCCTCCTCTCCACCGGTACCTGCCCGGATTTCGATAATGACGTTGCGTGAATCGGCTTCGTCTTTTGGAAGAAGCAGTATTTTGAGCTGCTGATCAAGTTCGGGCAGCTTTTTTTGCAGCTCATTGATTTCTGCCTGCACAAGCTCTTTCATCTCCAGATCGGTCTCGCTTTTTAGTAACTGACGCGACTCGTCGAGTTCTGTTTTTGTCGCGGCGTAGAGGTCGTAGGCTTGAACAATCTCCTTGAGGTCGCTGTACTCCTTGTTCAGTTTTCTGTATCGCGCCTGATCATCTGCCGCTTTGGGATCAGCAAGCAACTGTTCAAGATCAAGATGTTTCTCTTTTATCGATCGTAGTTTATCGAGCATTGATACGGGGCGTCAGCCTCAGAAGTTAAAAATATCGTTGAGAAGGATGTAGGCGAAAAGTGCCAGAAGCAGTGCCATGCCGATCTGCTGGATACGCATCTTTATTGCAAAAGGGATTTCGCGGCGGATAAGGCCTTCAAAAGCATTCAGCACGAATTGTCCGCCGTCAAGAGCCGGAACCGGCAGGATATTGATGATCGCCAGAGAGATGGAAAGCATACCCAGGAAATAGAGGAAGCTGACCGGGCCCTGTTCGGCGCTCTGGCTTGCAATTTTGGCAATCTTGATTGGTCCTCCGACCGACTTGCGGAAGTCCTCTTTGCCGGTGAATATTTTTGCAAATCCCTGGACGGTCATGGAGCTCATCTTCCAGGTCTGGTTGATGCCGCTGACTATTGATTCACCGAAATTGACTTTTTTTCGTTCGGTTGCAAGGGTCGTTTTCAGCGAGATGCCAATTTTTCCCGATGCGTTGGGGATAACGGTGGCGACAAATTTTTTCCCCTCGGAACGGAGGAGTTCAGGTGTTATGGTGCGGCCTCGAACAGGCTCAAGGTATTGCCAGGTAATGGTTATGGGTTTGGCGGCATGGGATGAGATGATGCCGACAACTTCTGTCCAGTCAGAAACGGCCTTGTCGTTGATTGCCGTAATGAGTCCGCCCGGTTGTATGCCTGCTTTGCGGGCGGGCATGTTTTCAACAGCTTCGTTGATGAGTGGTGGTACGATTGGTCGTATGCCGAAACCCTGTGTTTCGTTGATTTTCGAAAGAATGTTGGCCGGAGCTGTCACGGTGATGCTTTTTCCTTCGCGCAGGATGGTATAGTTGAGTGACGGGGCAATCATAAGTTCCGGATCAAGCGCCTCCTCCCAGCTTGCCACGGTTTTGCCATTTGCGAGTTGAAGCCGATCGCCGGTTTTCATGCCCATGGCTTCAAAAATCGATCCTTTTTCAACGAAGGCGGGAGTGTTGACACTGGTTCGTGCTTCTCCGAGTACAAAGGTTACGCCAATAAAGATCGCTGCCGCAAGAATCAGGTTCATGGACACTCCTCCTGCAAGCACAATCAGGCGCTGCCAGACCGGTTTGGCCCTGAACTCCCACGGCTGCGGTTCAGAGTTCTGAAAGTTTGTGTCGAGACTTTCGTCGACCATGCCAGCAATTTTAACATAGCCACCAAGAGGAAAGAGGCCTATACCGTACTCCGTTTCGCCGATCTTCTTTTTCCAGAGTCGCTTCTCCAAAAAGTCGAATCCGATATAAAATTTGTCAACCCTCATGCCGAAGAGTTTCGCCGTCAGAAAATGGCCAAGTTCATGTGCGGTGACAAGAATAAAGATGGCAACAATGAAAAAGAATATTGAGCTCAAAAAATCCATAACGTTCCTTTGTGTTCGGTAGAAAAATGAGGTTTATGCAATAAGTTTTTTTGCCTTGTCGCGAGCCCATTGGTCGGCCCGAAGGTAGTCGTCAAGTTCAACAGGCGTATATGCCTTGTGAGCCTGCATGGTTTTATCGACGGTTTCGGCAATCTCGGTAAACCGGATCTTTTGGTCGAGGAAGGCGGCTACGGCAATCTCGTTTGCCGCGTTGAGTACCGCTGGATAGGTTTTGGCGGCTTTCAGTGCGTCAAAGGCGAAGCGAAGTGCAGGGAATCGCTCCATATCGGGTTCCTCAAAGGTGAGCGTTCCGATTTTTGTCAGGTCAAGTTTCTGGATGCCGCTTTCGCACCGTTCAGGCCAGGAGAGGGCATAGGCAATTGGTGCGCGCATGTCGGGGGCACCAAGCTGAGCTATGACGCAGCCGTCGATATATTCGACCATCGAGTGAATGATGCTCTGGGGATGCACCACAACGCCTATTTTTTCAGCGGGCATTGCAAAGAGCCAGTGGGCTTCGATGACTTCAAGGCCTTTGTTCATCATGGTGGCGGAGTCGATGGTGATTTTGGCTCCCATCGTCCACTGCGGGTGTTTCAGCGCCTGCTGGAGTCCGACCAGCTTCAGCTCTTCTGCAGAAGTGTTGCGGAACGGTCCACCTGAGGCGGTAAGAATGATACGCACGACATCTTCTCTTCGGTGGCCCTGAAGCGATTGGAAGATTGCTGAGTGTTCGCTGTCAACCGGCAGAAGCTCTACCTTGTGTTTTTTTACCAGATCAGAGACAAGCTCTCCGGCAACGACAAGGGTCTCCTTGTTGGCCAGGGCGATGTGTTTTCCAGCCTTTATTGCGTTGACGGTCGGGATGAGGCCAGCGGCGCCGACAATGGCTGACACAACCATATCAGCCTCTTCCACGGTGGCAACAGCTACGGTACCGTCAATGCCATAGAGGATTTCTGGTTTGCAGTCACCAAGCAGTGCTCTCAGCGTCATGGCTGCATCGGCATCCATGACGGATACCGTAGTGGGCTGAAACTCCTTGATTTGCTGTGCAAGTGTGACAACATCTTTGCCTGCGGCCAGGCCCGAGATGGAAAATTTCCCCGGGTGCTGCCTTACTACATCAAGGGTGCTGAGCCCGATTGAGCCTGTAGAACCGAGGATAGAGAGTGATCTCATAAGCGTGACAAAAAAAGGTTACCCTGTTTGCGTGTGAATGACTGGCATGAAGTTATGCTTTTTCGAGTATGCATACAAATTCGTGATCTTGAGGTCTCTTTTGGTATAGTTTTTTCTTTTTGTATTCCAGGGAAATTGTGTTATAATTGTGGCCACTTGAATTGGGTTCCTAGCTCAGTTGGTTAGAGCGGCTGGTTTACACCCAGTAGGTCGGGGGTTCGAATCCCTCGGGACCCACATTATAAGATTACTTTCAAACAAAAAGGCAGGTACTTCCTGCCTTTTTTGCGTATTCCCTTTTGTTTAGTTTCTCACCTCTCTGAGTCTTGCAACGGCCCTCTCCAGCTCTGCCTGTTCCGTCCTGCTGAGCTCATCACCGTTGTTCTGAGAGATCACTGGCGGCTTATTTTCCGCAGAATCATCCTCTTCAGCTTGAACGGGAAAGAGCCCTTCAGCGCGTTTTCCAAGAATCTCCTCAATCTGTGAGTATTGAAGCATCTCTTTCAAGAGCAGTTCACTGGCAAGTTTTTCGAGCTTTTCTCGGTGCAGTGTGAGGAGGTTCATCACGTGGATGCGAGATTCTTCAACGATAGCCATAACCTCACGGTCAATAAGACGGGCGGTCTCTTCACTGTACTTTTTGTCGATACCAGGGCTGCCGTAATAGGGATTATTGCTCTCAAAAAAGGAGAGGTTGCCGAGTTTTTCGCTCATGCCGTAGACCATCACCATGTTGTAGGCAATGCTGGTCACTTTCTCAAGATCATTCTGTGCACCGGTTGAGATTTCATTGAAAATGATCTGCTCAGCGATACGCCCGCCAAGAAGGCCGCAGATACGGGCAAGCAACTCGGTTTTTGTCATGAGGTAGCGATCTTCCAGCGGTATGTTCATGGTGTAGCCGAGTGCGCTCATTCCTCTTGGTACAATGGAAATTTTCTGGACAGGGTCGTTTTCAGGCATCATCCAGCTCACAATGGCATGGCCCGCTTCATGGTAGGCGACAATCTGCTTTTCACGAGGGTTTATGACCTTGTTCTTTTTTTCAAGCCCTGCAATACAGCGCTCAATGGCATCTTCAAAGTCTTTCATTTCGATGCTCAGCTTGTTGCGTCGTGAAGCAAGCAAGGCGGCTTCGTTGGCCGTATTGGCAATTTCTGCACCTGCAAATCCAGGGGTCTGTGAGGCAAGGGTTTTCAGGTTGACATCCTCCGACAGGGAGAGTGCTTTGGTGTGTACCTTGAAAATGTCAATGCGTCCTTTCAGGTCAGGCTTGTCAACCATGATCTGGCGGTCAAAACGGCCCGGCCGGAGCAAGGCTGAATCAAGCACGTCCGGGCGGTTGGTAGCGGCCATAAGAATGACCCCCTTGTCGGTTGCGAACCCATCCATTTCGACAAGCAACTGGTTGAGTGTGTTTTCACGCTCATCATTGGCTCCCATCATGGCACCCTTTCCCCTGCTGCGGCCGACAGCGTCAATTTCATCAATAAAAATGATACAGGGTGCTTTTTCCTTGGCCTGTTTGAACAGGTCGCGTACCCTTGCAGCTCCCACGCCGACAAACATCTCCACAAAGTCCGAACCGCTGATGCTGAAAAACGGCACATCAGCTTCTCCGGCAACTGCTTTTGCGAGAAGGGTTTTACCGGTACCCGGAGGACCGACCAACAGCACTCCTTTTGGCAGTTTGCCTCCGAGCGTCGTATATTTTTTTGGATCCTTAAGAAAATCTACGACCTCCATAACCTCAGCCTTTGCCTCGTCGAGGCCAGCAACATCCTTGAAGGTGATACGGGTATGTTCATCAAGGTTTTCATAGAGTGCGGCCTTGTTTTTGCCGATATTCATGAACTGCGAACCCGGCCCGCCCATTCGCCGGAAGACAAAGAAGTATATGCCGATAAGCAGCGCAAAAGGAAGTATCCACTGAATCAGTTCACTGATCCAGGTGTTGCTCGCCATGCCCTGATATTTTATCCCTTTGCTCTCCAGCAGTTCGATAAGCGTGTCGTCGCGCACAGGATTGACAACAATTTCATCCTGTTTTGATGTCGATTGTGGCAGGAAGTTGCCAGGGCCTTCCTTCTGCTGTTCCTTTACGGCTGTGCCGTTCTGAGCGCCCAGCTTGAGCTTGATGTATATTTTTTCCGGAGCAATTTTTACTGATTCAATCTTGTTTTCCGCAATAAATTTGCGGAAGTCGCTGTACGCAATCTCCCGTGTTGAGCCTGACCAGAAAAAGGCAAGCTGCACTCCTATGAGAAGAACAATGACGACCACATAATACATGATCGAAAATTTCGGTCGTGGTATGTTGTTTTCCGGTTCGTTTTTATAGGGATTTGAAGGTTTAAGCGGTTTCTTTGCCATCAATCAACAATCATGGTTATAAATTACAATAATTCGGAAAGCAGTTTACTGCCTGTCGACTTTCAAGAGTTGCCAATTTACGTGATTCTTCCATTTAATGAAGCATCTCGGAAGAAAACATATTATATATTGCCAAGATGTGAAATGTAATTTAGTGGCTATAAGTTTCAACAGGGCTGGGGGAGTCATGACTCCTCTGCTCTTTTGAACGGCATTTGTGCGGAGAAGCTTTTTTTATAAAACGGCAGAGGCGGAGAGTTGTTAGTATGAGTTTTGTTCGAAATAAGGCAAACAGCAGGATATCAGCATTGAAATCGCTTTTGTGTGTTGGACTTGACAGTGATCCAGAGAAAATTCCGGACGTATTTTTAAGGTATGAAAATCCCGTTGTCGAGTTTAACCGAGCAGTTATCCGGGCGACATCAGATGTTGCGGTTGCCTATAAGCTGAACACCGCTTTTTATGAGGCAAGGGGCATTGACGGGTTTTGCGATATGGAAAAAACACTCAGCTCTATTCCTGATGCCTGTATGACGATTGCTGATGCCAAGCGGGCGGATATTGGCAATACCAGCAAAATGTACGCCCAGGCTTTTTTTGATCACTGGTCATTTGATGCCCTTACCGTTGCTCCGTATATGGGGTTTGACTCCCTTGAGCCTTTTTTTGCCTATAAGGAGAAGCTGCTTTTTGTGCTTTGCCTGACGTCGAATGAGGGGTCGGTGGATTTTGAGGAGCAGGTGATGCAGAGCGGGGATCCGCTTTATCGTTCAGTGCTCGGTAAGGTTGCTTCATGGAGCAGTAATGGCAATGGCGGCGTTGTTGTTGGTGCTACCAAAAGCGGTTTGCTTGCAGATATTCGCCGTTCAGCGCCGGAGCTATTTATGCTTATTCCCGGGGTTGGTGCGCAGGGGGGATCACTTGAAGATGCGGTTCATTATGGTGTGGACTCCAACCGCCAGAGTGCGTTGATCAATGTCAGCCGCACTCTGATCTATCCCGTAGCCCCTGATGGGGGATCATTTTTTTCTATCGATGATTATGAGCGGGTGGTAGCTGTTGAGGCATTGAAAATTCATGACGGAATGATGCGTGTTTTATAACAGGATTGTATTTTTGGTTCGATAAATATTTTTGTCATACGGCGAGGTGCCCGGTGAGCCTGCGTGGTCGCCGTGTGCTTTCTGGTGGCGGTTAACAATAGGTAGTATATTATGTGTGGAATTGTTGGTTATATCGGATGGCAGGAAGCGTCACCTTTGCTGCTGAAGGGCCTGACGCGGCTTGAGTATCGGGGTTATGATTCTGCAGGGATTGCCTTGCTTAACGGCAGCGTTCTTTCGGTCATGAAGCAGAAAGGGAGTGTCAGCGGTCTTGAAACGGATACTGCTGCGCTCAGAGCGTCAATGCAGGGTGCTACGGCAGGTATCGGTCATACCCGCTGGGCAACCCATGGTGAACCAAGTGATCGCAATGCTCATCCTCATGTAAATGCCGCAGGGGATATCGCAATCATTCATAATGGTATCATTGAAAACTATTCAGCCCTGAAGCAGGAGCTTATTTCTGACGGCTACCAGTTTTTGAGTGAAACGGATTCCGAGGTGCTGGTCCATCTGATTGACTGGATATGGAAGCAAGACAAGTCGCTTGATCTGGAATCAGCTACCCGGAGCGCCCTTCGTCATGTTGAGGGTGCTTATGGACTTTGTGTGATCTCTTCACGGGAGCCGGACAAGATCGTAGTTGCACGCAAAGGAAGCCCGTTGGTGATCGGTATCGGCGAGGGTGAGTTCTTCATTGCCTCTGATGCTGCTCCCATTGTTGAGCACACTAAAAAGGTGGTCTATCTTGCGGACGGTGAGCTTGCCGTGGTGAAACGTGGAGGCTATTATGTTAAATCAATTGAGAATATCGAACAGGACAAGATTGTCACGGAACTTGATTTTTCACTTGAAAAAATAGAGAAAGGTGGTTTTGAACACTTCATGCTCAAAGAGATATTTGAGCAGCCGGAGGTAATGCGAGATGTCATGCGTGGGCGTGTGCGACTTGATGAAGGTCGGGTAATTCTTGGCGGGATAGCTGATCATCTCGATCGCCTGAAGCAGGCAAAGCGGATTGTGATCTGCGCCTGTGGTACAAGCTGGCATGCAGCGCTACTTGGCGAATATCTTATTGAGGAGTTTGCCCGCATTCCTGTCGAGGTTGATTATGCTTCGGAGTTCAGGTATCGTAATCCTATTGTTGGTGTCGATGATGTGGTCATTGTGATTTCCCAGTCGGGTGAAACCGCCGATACCCTGGCGGCGCTTCGTACGGCGAAGGAAAAAGGTGCTCTGGTCATGGGTATCTGCAACGTTGTTGGTTCCACAATAGCCAGAGAAACCGTTTGCGGGATGTACACCCATGCCGGGCCTGAAATCGGCGTCGCTTCAACCAAAGCGTTTACTGCGCAGGTGATTATGCTCTATATGTTGGCCTTGTCGCTCAGCAAGGACAGAACCCTCTCTCAAAATGAGATCGCCCTGCATCTCAGGGAACTTTCAGAGATTCCTGAAAAAGCCACACGGATTTTTGAGCTTGACAGTCAGATCAAATTGATAGCGGAGCGTTTCAAGGATGCAAAAAATGCACTCTATCTCGGACGTGGGTTCAACTTTCCCGTCGCGCTTGAAGGTGCGCTGAAACTCAAGGAGATCTCCTATATCCATGCAGAAGGCTATCCGGCAGCCGAAATGAAGCATGGTCCGATTGCTTTGATCGACGAGGATATGCCTGTCATTTTTATTGCTACCCGTGACAGTACTTATTCCAAGATTCTCAGCAATATCGAAGAGGTGCGAAGCCGTAAAGGCCGGGTTATTGCCATTGCAAGTGAGGGGGATACAGAGGTCAGCCGTCTGGCCGAAGAGGTCATTTATATTCCGCAGGCTTCCGGGCCGATTACGCCTCTCCTTGCGGTCATTCCCCTGCAACTTCTCGCTTATCATATTGCTACACTCCGGGGTTGTAATGTTGATCGTCCGCGAAACCTCGCAAAATCGGTGACCGTAGAATAGCCATGGTATGCAGTCCAAAAGGTCTTGGGAATTATTATGTTCGCTCATTCGTTAGTGAAACCGAATCTCTTTTTGCTGTTAATATTTCCCTTTATTGAAGCGTTATGGACTATATGCGAGGCCATGTTCTTGTTACTGGAGCGACTGGCGTTATCGGTGCTCAGCTTGCGTTACGGCTTATTGAACGGGGAGAAAAGGTTGTCCTTCTTGTTCGTTCGCCTGAAGCGGCAGCTCATAAAGTTCCCGGAGCTGCTGGTTATGTTCAATGGGATTCGGAGATGGAAAGCGGCGAATGGACTGGTTTTGTCAACGGGTCGAAGGCTGTGATTCATCTTGCGGGAAAACCTTTGCTTGAAAGCCGCTGGAACGAGGCTCACAAGGCGGAGTGTTATGATTCGAGAATTCTTGGAACCCGCCATATTGTTTCTGCGATCGCCAGTGCGGCAGAGAAGCCGGAGGTATTCATTTCCTCTTCGGCAATCGGTTATTACGGATCCTTTGAACGCTGTGATGATACTCCTGAGCTGGCCGAGTCGGGTAAAGAGGGAAGTGATTTTCTCGCAAAGATCTGTTTCGATTGGGAAAAGGAGGCGTTTTCAGCCGAAAAGAGTGGTGTGCGCCTTGTCTTGTTGAGGACGGGTATTGTGTTATCGACAAGAGGCGGGATGCTCCAGAAAATGCTTTCACCCTTTAATTTCTTTCTTGGCGGACCGATTGGTTCAGGCCTTCAGTGCATCTCCTGGATTCATGTCGATGACGAAATTGCCTGCATTATCGAAGCGCTCGATAATAAGGGCTATCGCGGACCAATCAATCTGGTCAGCCCGCAACCTGTTTCCATGAAAGAATTTGCCCGAACACTTGGATTGGCTCTTGGCCGGCCATCCTTGCTGCCAGTGCCAAAGCTTGCAGTCCAGCTTCTTCTCGGCGAAGGCGGAGAGTATGCCGTGAAGGGTCAGCGAGTAAAACCGGTTTTTCTGCAAAAGCAGGGTTTTGCGTTCAGCTATCCGAAGCTATCTGATGCTCTTGAAGAGCTGATTGCAAACAGGAAGTAAACTGTTATACAAACTATTTTAACGGAGTCAGTACAATGGGTACAAGAGGTCGTGAAATTGTTGGAGAGCATCTTCCCCGTGTTCTTGAATTGCTCAACAAGGCATTTGCTGACGAATGGCTTGCCTATTATCAGTACTGGCTTGGAGCAAAGGTGGTTCAGGGTCCTATGAAAGATGCGGTTATTGCAGAACTTCTGCAGCATGCCGCGGATGAACTCCGTCATGCTGACATGGTAACGGCAAGAATCATTCAACTTGGCGGAACACCGGTCACCTCTCCCCTCGAATGGTTCACCTTGTCGAACTGTGGTTATGCAGCTCCCGATGATCCTTTTGTAAAAAAAATACTTGAGCAGAATATTGCCGGTGAACAGTGCGCTATTAATGTCTATAACAATATTATTGAGGAGATTGGAATGAAAGATCCGGTAACCTATAATCTTGCTGTTCAGATTCTTCAGGATGAGGTGCAGCATGAGGAGGATCTGCAGGCACTTTTTGAGGATCTCGGCGTTTTTCTTGTCAGATCTTAGCCGGTTTAGCATTCGGCGAAGCTATAAAAAGCCAGTCAGCGAGTACGTGCTGACTGGCTTTTTGTGCGTCAAGCCATCCAAAACACTACAGATGCGTAACAAAAATCGACTGAATTTTGGTTTTAGTTAAAAAAATAACTACATAGATGTCGTTACTATTAATTATTAAGGTTCTCTCAAATTCATCTGATCTGGTTATGAGGAAAAGAGTTTTAACAGTATCGCTGTTTCTGCTGGCAGCAATGTTCTTGCAGGGGACAGCTCATGCCGCTGAAACGGTGGTTACCGATAGTGGTACAACCTCGTGGATGCTGACCTCTACGGCACTGGTTCTGCTTATGGTACCTGGGCTTGCGATGTTTTATGGTGGTCTTGTCCGAACAAAGAATGTGGTTGGTACCATGATGCACAGTTTTGCTGCCATGGTTATTATCGGTGTGCTTTGGCCGCTGGTTGGTTATTCGCTGAGTTTCGGGCCGAGTATTCTTGGCGGTTTTGTCGGGTGGGACAGCAGGTACTTTATGCTGCAGGGTATTGATGAAACCATTATGCCTACGCATATTCCTGAATATGTGTTTGCCATGTTCCAGGGTAAATTTGCCATTATTACTCCTGCGCTTATTGCCGGAGCTTTTGCTGAACGAGTCAATTTCAAAGGGTATGCCCTCTTCATTGCCCTCTGGAGTATTTTGGTTTACAGTCCGATCTGTCATTGGGTATGGGCGGCTGATGGCTTTCTTTTCAATCTTGGGGCAATGGGTGCCATTGATTTTGCCGGGGGCACCGTTGTTCATATTTCTTCAGGTGTTACAGCCCTTGTTGCAGCCCTTTATCTTGGCAAAAGGCGTGGTTATCCCAACAATGTCATGCAGCCGAATAACCTGGTGATGACCCTTGTCGGCGCAGGTCTTTTGTGGGTTGGATGGTTCGGCTTCAATGCCGGAAGCGCTATTGCCAGCAATCTTGCAACTGCCAGAGCACTTACGGTCACACAGGTCGCTGCTGCTGCGGGGGCGTTTACCTGGATGATTATTGAAATATTCCATCATGGCAAGGCAACCGGTCTCGGTGTTGCATCGGGCATTCTTGCCGGTCTTGTTGCCATCACTCCGGCGGCTGGCGTTGTTCAGCCCTCAGGCGCGTTTGCGCTCGGCGCTCTGGCAGCAGTGTTCTGCTACAGTGCAATTCTTATCAAGAGCAAGCTTGGTTATGATGACAGTCTTGATGCATTTGGTGTTCATGGCGTGGGCGGTATTGTCGGCGCTCTTTCCCTGGTTTTTTTCATTCGTCCGGCATGGATGGCCGAAGCTGCCGCAAAAGTCGGGGGGAGCTGGACTCTTTGGCAGCAGTTTGGAGTTCAAGCTACGGCGGTAGGAGTTACCGTTGTTTATGCCGCTGTTGTCTCGTTTATTCTGCTTGTTCTGGTTGAAAAAACCATTGGTCTGCGTATCAACGAAGATGAAGAGATGTCCGGTCTCGATCACAGCATGCATGGTGAGCATGGATATGGTCTTATCAACCTTAACTAACACGTCGCAATGAAACTGATAACTGCAATCATTCAGCCTGACAGGCTCGATCATGTTCGTGAGGCATTGATCCAGGCCGATATAACAAGAATAACCGTCAGCCGAGTAACTGGTCATGGCCGACAGGAGGATATCGAAATTTACAGAGGCCAGAAAATAGCGCCCAACCTGATTCCGAAAATCAGGCTCGATATTGCCGTCAATAATGAGTTTGTTGATATTACGGTTGATACCATCATTGATGCTGCCAGTCATGGCGATGGCGAAATCGGGGACGGGAAGATTTTTATTACCGCACTTGAAGAGTGCATCCGCATAAGGACAAAAGAGCGTGGCGGAAAGGCGATATAACAAGCCGTTCATTTTATTGAAAAGGGCACTCCTGGAAAATCGGTAGTGCCCTTTTTGCGTTATATCGCTGCGGCAGTGGGTGGCAGCTCTCTCCACCCGGGATAATAGGTGTTCAGCCAGGCGGTGGCATTGATATCTCCAAGCCTTGCGGCCTCGCGGAAGTCCTCCATTCGGCCGAAAAGATCTCCTGTTTTGCTTCTTGCGATGCCTCGATGAAAAAACGCTGCGGCCATTTTTTTGTCAAGTTCAATGGCTTGTGAAAAATCGGGAATGGCTCCAGCAAAATCTCCAGTCATGTTTTTAACGACGCCCCGGTTATAGTAGCCGATAATTTTGAAAGAGGGCGCCCCGAACGTTATGACCTTTGAAAAGTCGTTGATGGCTTGAGCGTACTTTTTCAACTGCTGCTGTGCGATTCCCCGCATCTGGTAAGCCATGGCAAATGCAGGATCGATCTCAATGGCATTTGAATACAATTTTACTGCGCTTGCAAGGTCACCCCTAAGGTGCCGTTCAAATCCCTGGTTAAAAGAGCTGTTGGCTGATTCCGCCAGAGCCACGTGACTTGCAAGCAGAAAAAATGCGGTGATAACGGTGATATAACAATAAATCCTTCTCATGTATGATACTCTGCCAGGGTCAAAAGATAAAATAGATATACAGCCTCATTTTTCGATCGCTAAATACTAATAGTTTTTGAGACTTTGAAGTTCCTTTTTATATGCGTTGCGCAGTGATGGTATGTGTACCCTTTATTTGCATCTTTTCGTATGCTTTTTCTATCTTGTTTCTGTCTCTTTTGTCAACTCAGCTCCCCGGTAATGTTCAGGATCAGCCTTGAAGAATTTGAAGGGCCGCTTGATTTGCTCCTTTTTTTTATCAGGCGCGATGAACTTGATATTTATAATATCCCTATTTCAAAAATTACCTCCGATTTTATCGGTTATCTTCGGGATGCGGGAAACTTGAACCTTGAAGTTGCTTCGGAATTTATTTATATGGCCTCCATGCTGATGAGTATCAAGGCAAAAATGCTGCTTCCGCATACGGCAGAGGAGGGGACCGAAACCGATGATTTTGATCCGAGACGTGAACTTGTTGAGCGCCTGCTTGAGTACAAGCGGATCAAGGAGGCCTCAGATGTCCTTAATACATTTGCCGTTGAGCGCGAAAAGCTCTTTCCTCGAGGCTTTTTTGAGCAGTTTGAGCCGGAGGTTATTGATGAGCTGGATGAGCCCTCCAAGCGACCAACGCTCTATCATCTCATGCTGGCGTATAAATCTGTGCTGGAACGCATGCCCCCTCCTCCCATGACGCGAAATGTCATGGACGCTCCTGTTACGGTGGAAGAGCAGACCGTCCTGATTTTATCGAAACTTCAGAACCGGGTGCAGGTTTCTTTTGTATCTGTACTTGAGGGAGTTACTGAACGCATCATTCTTGTTGTGACCTTCCTTGCAGTGCTTGAGCTTTGTAAAAACGGCAAAATTGTTGTGCTGGTAAAGGATGGTCATGACGATTTCTGGATAGCCCAGAGAGTAGGGTTCTGTCCCTGATACGTAAACCTTTAATTATTTCTTCCCATGCCGGAAATTATACCATTCAAGGGGATTCTGTACAGTCCCGAATTGCTGCAAAATGCGTCAGATCTGATTTGCCCTCCTTACGATGTCATCTCTTCGGAGTTTCAGCAGCAGCTCTACGGTAGCTCACCCTTTAACGCAATACGTCTTGAGCTTCCACTGGAGGCCGATCCATATAGCGCGGCAGCAGAACGTCACGGCGAGTGGCTGCAGACGGGCGAACTTCTGGCCGATCCCGTTCCTGCCATCTACCCCTATTTTCAGTCTTTTGAGGATACCGACGGAGTTTCGCATACCCGGTGCGGATTTTTTGCAGCCATGCGTTTGCACGATTTTGCGGAAAAAAAGGTACTGCCCCACGAAAAAACCCTTTCAGGCCCAAAGGCTGATCGCCTGAACCTCTTCAGAAAAACAAAAACCAACATCAGTGGAATTTTTGGTCTCTATGCCGATGAAACAAAAGTTGCTGATCGCCTGATGAAAGCTTTTGCCGGGAGCCATGAGCCAATTGTTGATGCACTTTTTCAGGGGGTGAGCAACCGGATGTGGAGGATAACGGATCCTGAACTTGTCGGGCAGTTCCAGCACTCATTGCTTGATCGGGCAGTTTATATCGCCGACGGCCATCACCGTTATGATACCGGCGTCAACTATCGCAACGAGCGTGCAGCGGCGAACCCCTCCCATACCGGTAATGAACCGTATAACTTTATCTTGACCTATCTGGCCAACATTCATGACGAAGGGCTGCTTATTTTTCCGATTCACCGTATGGTGCACAGTTTGGAAGGATTCGCCGCCGCTTCTTTGAAGTCACGGCTTGAAGAGTTTTTTACTGTTACGGAGTTGCCAGGCAGAACGGCCCTGAAGGGATTTCTTGATGGTGAGGCCTCAAACTACGCTTATGGGGTGGTTGCGCCGGGCATGATTCTCGGTATAAGCCTGAAAAATGATCCAAAGCCACTGCTTGACCCGGTCCGTCCAGAGGCTTTGCTGCGCCTTGGGCTGGTACTCTTGCACGACCTTGTGCTTGGCCGCCTCCTTGGTATTTCGCAGGATGCGATGGCGAAACAGAGCAATCTGCTCTATGTTCATGATGATCGTGAAGTTTTTGAGGCGGTCGATTCCGGCAAGGTGCAGGCTGGATTTGTGGTCAAGCCGACGACTGTTGAGCAGGTGCTCGCCGTATCGGAGACCGGAGAGGTGATGCCGCAGAAATCGACCTTCTTCTACCCGAAGCTGATGACCGGCATGCTCTTTAACCCGCTTGATTGAGCCCATAATGACCGAAGAGTTTCTCTCGTTTTCTGCTGAAGAGACAAGTCGGTACGCCCGCCTGTTTGCCGCAACCCTTCAGCCAGGCGACATGGTTTCGCTTTGCGGTAAGCTCGGTGCGGGCAAAACAGAGTTCATGCGGGGGATTACCGAGTTTTTCAACTGCGACGACCAGCTCTCCAGCCCCACCTTTCCCCTCATGAACATCTATGAGGGGTCGCTGGACGGGGAGCCTGTTACGCTTCACCATTTCGACCTCTACCGAATCAACTCGCTCCAGGAGCTTGAGGGGATCGGCTTCGACGAATATCTCTCCAGCGGCGATTTTTCTTTTGTGGAGTGGGCGGACCGTTTTCCTGAATATACTCCCCGTTACACGGTAACGGTTACCCTTGCATATGCAGGGGGCGACAGCCGGAGCATTACTATTGAACGCAAAATCTCATGAATATTCTTGCCATAGAGTGCACCCATGCCGCACTGAGCGTCGCGGTTATGAACGCCGGTGTGGTTGCCGAAGTCCGGGGCACTGACTGGAAAAAGGCCGCAGAATCGCTTGTTCCGCTCATCGAAGAGGTGATGGCCGAAAGTGCTCTCGACCTCAAGCAGCTCGACAGCATCGCCATTTCATCCGGCCCCGGCTCCTTTACCGCCCTGCGCATCGGCATGGCGGTTGCTAAAGGTGTTGCCTATGGCCTCGGCATTCCGCTTGTGCCGGTACCCACCATGCCGGCAATGGCCGCATCGCTGCAGGATGAACCCGGCACGGTCATGGCGGTTATTCCATCTCGCAAAGGGGAATATTATTATGCGTTGTATTTGCCTGAGGAACTGGCTTCAGGGGTCTGGCATGATGAGGTCAAGAGAGGCTCTGCGGCTGATGTTGTTGCCGCTTCCTCTTTAGCTTCCTCAGTGAGTGGCGGGACGGTTGTTGTTGTGGGGCGTCAGCTCAATGAGATTATCCCTTTGCTGGATGGTTCCGGTGCAGTTTACCGGGAAGCCGACCGTTTTTCCGCCAGTTCCCTTTTCTTCGCAGCCGAAAGGCTTTTTGCCGGGGCTGATGCCGCAGAGCTTAACGGGGTTGCTCCCGATTACCGGCAGATGTTCAGCCCGAATGGCGGGGGTGAGTGAGTCGTTGCATGGAAGCGTTTCGGCGATTGCTGGTTATGTAATAGAGGAGCTTTTTTTTGAAATCAGGCAATGGCACGAATCCCTCTTCGTTCCACAAGAGAAAGAAGTTTTAGTGTTGTGCCTGAGGGTTTCTTTTGTCCGCGTTCCCATTGGCTGACAGATTCCTTTGTCACGTTCAGATAATGGGCAAAAACCATTTGGCTTACCTCTTCGCGCTTACGCAATGCCTTGATTTCCTCCGCGCTAAATGGATGGACAGGCGTCAAACAAGATTCGTCGAAATGACGCATGGTCTGTTTGTCGATCACGCCAGCCTCGAACATGTCAGAAACAGTCTCGTGAACTGCCGCAAGGGCATCGCTTTTGTATGTTTTAGCTTTACTCATGCCATGTTACAGCCTTGAAGGCTCCTGTCTGGATTAGTTTTTCGAGCTTGACGTCGGAAAGCGAAAAGGTTATTTTTGCCAGTTCCTTATACTCCTTGACATCTGCCTTGGTTATGTTATCCTGCGCATTTTTGGGAAACCCGTAAACGAAAAAATCCTTGTCTCCTCAACAGTAAAAAATGATAGACCTGTATCCACCAGATTTACCTTCATGAGGTCGAGCAATCCTCTGCTTGATGACTCCACCGCCGTAATCAGCATCTATTAACCCATTTTCGGCATCCTTTACGGCCTTGCATAGCTTCTCATCACTGATGTCCTCGTCCTTGGCAAACTTGGTAAACCACCTGTTTTTGAAAATCTGCACGCTTGATTGTTAGGATTGGCCTTTTCTGTACCTTGAATGTATAGAACCAGGGTTTACTTTTCAAGTTTATTTTGTAGGAGTTAAAAAAACGGAGATAAGCATAAGCGCCATCTTATCAAGGGATTCGCGCTATGCTTTTGTTGTCTTTCATGGGGTAATTGTTGAACAAATGATGTAATCAACTACATTGATACAGAAGTCATGTTCGGACTGTATTTTGTTGGATTTTTTTAAATGTAAGGGGTTCTCAATGGAAAAGTCTTGGACAGATGCCATCAAGAAAGTGCTTGGGGAGTCGAAATCCCCACTTCATTATGCCGAGATATCAGAACAAATTTTATCTCGCGGCTATTACGCAACTGACGGTGCAACTCCTGCCGCTAGGAGCCTGTCGGATTATCCAGCAAGACGAAATCGTAAAAACAGCGGCATAAGCCTTTTATAAGAAACGAGATAAGTCGTATATTGCTTGCATAATAATCGCTTAACTGCCCACGAAAAAGCAATGCATTCAGACTTT
>CAIMHT010000024.1 GCA_903840935.1 uncultured Chlorobiaceae bacterium | reverse complement strand
CAGGAATAACTGGCGGAAGCTTGCGCCGGACAAGAGGCATACGAAAACCGATATCGAAGCACAGTTAGAGTGGAAAAAAACTCCTGGAACTCCATTCCCTGACACATCGCCCGAAGTGGCTTGGTACCAAGCCACTTCGGGCGATGTGTCAGGATGAATAATCAGTCCCATCGCGCGAATGCATTAGACATATGGCTTTTCGACATGACCATTGGTACTTGGGATAAAAACGACTGCCGTCTATCAGGGTCAAGAGGATGGAGAACTGGAAGATGGCCATACTTTTCAGGTCGCAGCCATTGATTCCATGCTCCTGAATTGCGATACCGGAAGACCGGATGAAATTTCATGCACTTATGCATCGCCGCAGGGCATATTCGTTGGAGACAATAATGACTCAATAGTTACTTGGCAAATCCCCTGACTTGTCGCTCCACAAGGATGCGCCAAAACGGCGCGCCGTGTGCTCGATAGTTAATTGAGGCTAAAAAATCAAATGAAAGAAATGAATATTTGTTATCTAATCCAATCTTTTAGTACTCAGGCGGGAACGGAAAGTTATATTTATAATATATCCATAGCGATGGCAAAGATGGGGCATAAAGTCCATATTGTATCATTAACAGGGAGTGGGCAGTGGGATTATAAAGGCTTTGAAAATAAAATATATGTACATCAAGTTAGTCTAAAAAAAGATCCTTTTAGAGGGCTGTGGCGGTTAGAAAAATTTTTCCCGATATTTGCATGGCGTTATGGAATTTTATTAAAGAAGGTATTGCCTGCAATAATTAAAAATCAGAGTATTGATATAATAGAAGCAACAGATTGGGGTATTGACGCATGGAGGTATTTGCCAGGGCGGCAAATACCTATTTGTGTAAGATTGCACGGTTATCCTGGATTCAAGGATGAATTTGTAACAGGGAAATTAAAAAAAATGCCCAAAAACTATATTTATTGGAATATCTTAAGAAGACAAATCCTGGGTGCTGATCTTGTTACAGGAGTATCAAGATCATATACAAATTTTGTCAAAGAGGCATGGGATATTAAAGAAAAAGAAATTTCAATAATCCCCATTGCTGTTGATTTAAACGTCTTTTATCCAAAAGAAAATCAAAAAGAAAATCAAAAAATCCTATTTGCAGGAAGATTGGAGACGTCTAAAGGTATTGGTGTGCTTGCAAAGGCAATTCCTTTGATTATAAATAAAATACCAGAAGCAAGATTTTATTTTGCTGGAGAAGATTATAGATGTAATAAAAGTCAACAAACATGGTCGCAATTATTAAAGAAGAGTTTTTACCATGAACATATTATTTATTTAGGCTCTTTATCAACCCAAAAACTTGTCGAATATTATCAGACCTCAACGATATGTGTTATACCTTCACTTTATGAACCTGGAGCTACAGTTGCATTTGAGGCGATGGCTTGCGGATGTCCAGTGATTGCCAGCAGGGTTGGTGGGCTTGAAGAAGTGATTAAAGATAGAGAAACAGGAATATTAACGCCACCCGGCGATGCCGAGGCGCTTGCTGAAAATGTGATAGAATTGCTTCAGCAGAGTGAATTAAGAAGGAAGATTTCAAAAAAAGCTTATGCATTAATATGTGAAAATTATGACTTGAATATAATTGCGCAACAAATTGTAAATACTTATGCTGCCGCAATTAAAAAATTCAATAAAATGTCATTCCGAAATATCGAGTCAGTTTAGCCTGATTCTTTAACGACAGACCTTGTTTTGCTTCGTCATCAATTCTTGCGATTTGCTTGACATCAAATATTTTATACCTTCATGTGCAACATAACCGTTATTGGAAAAGTTATCCAACAAAAAATCAGTAAATAAAAGAGTGTGCCTAAGGTTTCGGTGATAATACCTGCTTTTAATGCAGAAGGTACAATTGTTGATGCATTGGTTTCTGTTCAGGAACAATCACATCATAATTTAGAGATTCTCGTTGTGGACGATTGTTCGACAGACAAAACAAAAGAAATTGTTCAATCTTTTATGGTAAAAGATCAGCGTATTAAACTGTTATCAACGTCATTTAATATTGGGCCATCTGGTGCAAGGAATATTGCATTAGATGTCGCCACAGGCATGTGGGTAACATTAATTGATGCTGATGATTTGTGGACATCAAATAGAGTGTCCTCTTTGTTGATATATGCGAAATTAGAAAAGGTCGATTGTGTCATTGACAATTTGATGACTTTGGATCATTCTTCTAATAAAATCCATGGACTTTCATGCTTTAGCGGAAAAAATAAGCCAGCCATATTAACGCCTGAAAATCTTTTTATTTTCGATAATCCCTTTTTGAATGAAGAGCCTACAATCGGCTATTGCAAGCCGTTTATTAATGTTGACTTTATAAGGAGAAATTATATCTGTTACGATCATCGGTATAGATTTCACGAAGATTTTATTTTTCTTGCTGATATTGTGCTGATCGGAGGCAAAGTCATCATTCTTCCGGTAGCATTCTACATCTACCGACTTAAAATTTCACCGACAACAGGTGAAGAGTCCCCTTTCTCACATACAACGTTTAATTTGCAGAGTTTGTTCCAGGCTAGTAACGAAATTTTAGTAAAGTACAGAAACAAACTTTCAAAGAAAGCATTAAGAACATTACTGTTTCGTAATAAACTGTTTTTAATAAACTCACATTTTCAGGAACAAAAGAAATTATTGATTAATTGCTCTTTACTCTCTGTTATGAAATTACTATGTAAAGAACCATTTTATATTATTATTAAGCTGCTTTATCTCCGAAGAATAATTGTAAAAAAACTGCGAGTAAAATTTTAAGGTTTTCACGTTATGAGCATTTAGTAATAACAATGAAATCAATAATTAGACAAGCCAAATCATCATATTTGTAAAATATTTAAGCATATAATTTGTTATTAAAGTATCCACTTGACGTTTGATTACTTTGCATTCTATCTCCTTCTTAATTGATTGCTATTAATGGGAAATTGCCCCTTAGTCACTGTTATTATACCGCTTTATAATGGTGAGCAATATATACGACGATCTGTAGAGTCGGTGTTAGCGCAGACTTATGATCAATTCGAATTGATAGTTATTGACGATGGTTCAACAGATTCAGGTAAAGACATTGTTCTAACTATTTCTGATCCTCGATTACGTATAGTGCATCAAATCAATATGGGGGTCAGCGCAGCCAGAAATAAAGGCATATCAGAAGGGAGAGGAAAATACTACGCTTTCCTGGATGCCGATGATGAATGGGATATTGGATTTTTAGAGGCACTTGTAAACCTTTCATATATCTATCCTTTAGCCGGTATTTATGGTTCCGGTTACCGATTCTTGTTTTTAGATGGCAATGTTATAGAAATCACAGCTGCTGAGTCAAAGAAAAAGATAAAAACTGTCCTTATAACCGATTACTTTTACAGGTCAAATTTTATGGGTTTGATTAATGCAAGTGGTGTTATGATACCAAGACATATCTTTGAACAAATTGGATTATTTAAGATTGGTGAGCACTATGAAGAAGATGATGAGATGTGGGTACGAATTGCTTTTAATTATCACATAGCTTATGATACTCGGATATTATCCTCCTATTATCAAACAGGAACTACAAATAAGCCAAGATTTAATAATTATCAAAAATATTCTCTTACAGTAAAAACGATACAGAAGCAGTTATTTGAAAATTCAGAATGTCTTCATAATTATAAGGAACTAATTCGCAGAATCAATACTATATGTGTATCTAAAGCCTTTCATTTAATCAGTATTAATAAGCGTTCTGAAGCATTGGAGTATCTGATAAATAATAATATTATTAATACTTCCCCTTTGTTTTATAAATTGATCGCCAATAAGATGTGTTGGCCGTTTATATTTTTAATTTCATTTGTAAGGAGGTTTATTAACTCTCGGCACACCATGTATATATTTGGTCGTGAGAAAGTTTCTTGCGGCGTTATTAAGCGCTTGTTAAAAGTATGATTCTGTAATTATTTGTTGAAATTTTATTATTTTCTTGATCTCATTAGCTTTGGTTGATATTTTTTTTTATTCATTTATAATACTTTTTATATAAGCTAACTATTCCTATATAAGATTCTCATTTGCAATAAATATTATTTTTAATTGATAGAGTTCCTGAGAACACTAAATTATTAGTCGCGTTGTTCATATGTTCTTGTACTTGATAATGCAAAAATGTTGAAATGTTGAGCGCGCGCAGTGGCATTCATATTGCTCTCTTTTGTATTAAGGCTATATGCATATTGATTTAATAATCTTGTTGTAATGGTTGCTTTTATATGTCGGCAAAATTTGTATTAAGTCATGAAGGTATATATAATATCGCTGTATCAGTCAGAAACAGAAAAAAATAAACTGTTGGCCACGTTGCTAAATAAATATGGGCATGATGTCTGTTTTATTAATGCAATTTCAGGTTCGGATATAAATGCGATTTATTACTATTCCTTAATAGGGACTTATTTAGAGAAAACCAAAATATTGTTAACTCCATCTGAACTGGGTTGTTTGCTTAGTCATAAAGAGGCTTTAAGTGATTTTGTTGCAACAGGTGAGTCACATGCTCTTATTTTAGAAGATGATGTGATTATTGATGATTTAGGGCTTGAAAAACTATTAAGTATTATAAATAATATCCAGCTTTTTGATGGCTTTATTAATATCGGAGGCCAGTATTCGATTCATAGTAGTAGAAAAAATATTGAAGGCAAAATAATTCAAAATTCTCCGGATATTTGTAAAATTGATAACGATTATCTTTATTTGTTGCAACGTACTTTTGCTTATCTTATTGCGTCTGCTGATGCTTTGAAGATCTTGGTTTTGATGAACGATCATCCTTTTATAATGGACGACTACGTTTATATTTATAAGAATGCAAAAGTTAAAAATTTTTATTTGTCGTCAATCTTTTCTCATCCTGTTGATTTGGCTAAATCAACAATTGAAAATGAGCGAATAATACGGCCGAAATTAAATAATAC
This sequence comes from uncultured Chlorobiaceae bacterium, assembly GCA_903840935.1. Classification (GTDB taxonomy): domain Bacteria; phylum Bacteroidota; class Chlorobiia; order Chlorobiales; family Chlorobiaceae; genus Chlorobium. The sequence goes on along the minus strand of CAIMHT010000024.1, from coordinate 16,016 downwards.
AGATAAGCTTATTCGTCGAATATATTCTGAAATTAAAAAGACAGTTTATTTTAAAGTGTTACGCATAAAGTCATTTTTCAAAATATTATTAAAATTAATTGATCATAATCTTTTTAAGTAAGATAAGATAATTCTTAAGTAGGGGGACTGCGTAACACCACGCATTAACTTCCAGAGCAATTCATATCAAGATCGGAAAACAGGCTTGCATCTGTCTTCTTATATACTTTTTATGAAAGGGTTTTGAGTTTTTGAGTCTCCTAAAAAATAATAAACAATTTAATGTTCTCTGAGATCACAAGCGCAGCCGGGGCTTCATGTGGTGCATGATGGATGCTAAAAACACTGCGGGCGAGTAACTCGCTATGGAGATGAGTAACGATGACAATATGAGGAAAGACAGACGTGCTTGGTTTTCGTTAAATGTCAGTAATTTCGTTGTTTATAGCTTTCAAAAAAGCCAGGGACAATCCGGGCGGATTGTCCCTGATGGCGACGTTTGTGTTGTCTGGCAAAAGGAGTTGTTAATCCTTTATGCAGCGCACAGCAATACCTGTTCGTTTATCCTGGGCAGCTATGTTTATGACTGCGTTATGAAAGTCGAACTGTGCATACCAGGCAAGGTTGGGTGCCTGCTCTGTAGAGGCCCATATAAAGGCGTTTTCACCCAGAAAGAGGAATGCCATCTCTTCCGTTCCTCTGAGACCACCTGGCTCCGCGTGAAAATGGATGGAGTTATCGACTGCAAGAGCCGGGTAGCGCCATGTTGAGAGTGCATTAATTTTTCTTTCTTCGGAAGGAGAACTTCCTGTTAACACGGTTGCAACCTCCATCCAATCTTCTTTGGAAGGTAAATGCCAGCCTGATGGAATAATTCCGCGTGGGTCGTTCACGGCATACCAGTTATAGAGTCGTCCGAATTGGGCCGCATTCGCCGGATCGTTTTTGTGGTAACACCATGCACCCTCCTTTTTTGCTGCGGCATCAAGCCACTCTTCGTCGGTTTTCGCCTGGCGGATGGGATCGCCATTTCTGTACCTTGAGACGTTCAGGTTATCCCGCAGCCAGACTTTTTTGCCGATGGTGACGAAGCTGTAGGAGTTGCCGTCAATATCAAGAGGGAGTGCAGCTCCTTCTGCTCGCAGAGCAGAGAGTGATGTTATCACGGTGATTACCAGGATAAGGAGCCCGTACATTGCATGCTGTTTCTGTTTCATGGAAAAGTTCTGTTAGGTTGTTATTGTTTGGATAAACTGGCGTTATGCCGTTACTTTTTTTCCGTTCAAAACATAACAGAACCATCCTTAAAGAGTTATTAAAAAAAGCTTAAAAGATTCAAAAAATATCATTGTTGTTTGTGAGCAATGGAAATGCCGCTCAGACAACGATGACGAGGGGGGCTGCACCAGCAGGTCACGCCCGGGCCAGGGTGCCGGACGTGACGAAAAGCTTGTCAGCTCTGCGAGTAGGTGTGGACGCTGTTGGCGGCTGAGGGGAGATAGTTGACCCCGAACCAGCAGACCAGAAGAACCACAAAAGAGAGGGCCAGGTACCACTGCAGTTTGGCGCGGTCAATCTTGTAGCGCCAGGCGTGAAGATAGCCGAGATAGGCGAGCCAGGAGAGAAAAGCCCAAGTCTCTTTGGGATCCCATGTCCAGTAATGGCCCCACGCCTCTTTTGCCCAGAGTGCACCAAAGATCAGACCGAAGGAGAGCAGCACAAATCCAAGCAGTGCCAGGTAGTGTGAGACTGATTCACCGGTAAGGTTTTCCTTTTTCCTCACCTGAAGCGAGACGTTGTGCAGTGCGGTAACAGACGATGCGGCAAGTAGCACATAACCCACCAGGTAGACGATCACATGCGGAATGAACCAGGGGCTCTGCAGGGCAGGCATCAGCGTTTTATCGAAAACTTCGGGATGGAGCATGTTGATGCCGAGAAAAAAAGCTGCCAGCGCCATGCAGTAGTATTTCAGCCAGTCGATCTTCCAGCGGTATTCAACCAGAAAGCCGACAAGCGGAATCAGCGTCGCATACCAGAGCCGTGTTTCGCCAAGTGTTCTGAGCGGCGGACGGTCAAGGAGTACCCAGTAAAAAGCGATAAAGGCGGCCATAACCAATGAGCCACCAAAAGAGAGAGCAAAAGCCGGGAGTTTTAGCGCGGGAGTTCTCCGTGAGAGAATGCTCATCAGAGTTCCAAGTGTCCAGCAAGTAATGGCCGCTATTGCAGCGTTAGTGAAGTTAACAATCATGATGCTCCCTCTGTTCGTTTAATGCCATTCCAGAAAAAGAGAATGTTCCCTGCCATAATCATAAAAAAACCAAGATAGACTGCCGGCAACCAAGGATCGCGGATAACTTCGATCAGGCTCACTTTCGACCATCGTCCTGCTTTTTGATCATAACCCATCTGGTAAAGCTTCCACCCCATAAAGTTTATTGGATGGTTGACTTCAAGGGTTGCCTTTGATGGATTACCTGTTTCGTCCTGCACGGTCACTTCCGAGCGAAATGCTTTCGGTGTGCCCGGCCTGATGCCAAGGAACAGTGAGCCCACTTGAGCGTCCTTCGTATTAACAAAGGGACTGCCGGTTGTTATCCATTCTTCGCGCACTGTTGCGTTGGTACTGGTGATCCTGATTTTTGCAAAAGGAATTCCTGCTGTGCGGTCTGCTGGCTCGGGAACCCCACTCTTTCCGGGAAGCGCATAGGGTATAAAATCGAGCACGTCAATGTCCAAACCTTTCCATGACGCCTTGAGACCCTTGTGGACAAGGATGTTTGCTTTCGAGCGCTCTTCAAAAATTTTTCCGGTGTTCGGATCAAAGAGCAGCAATTGTGGCGGGTATTCCTCAAGTGAAAAATCCTGGAGAAAAACAGAAAAAGGGATGATTTGCGGTGTCTCGCTGTCCATGGTATAACCAAGATTGCTCGCTTTTCCCTCTTCGACCGGCACCACAAGACGCTGCAGGTCGGGGGCGCCAAAAATTGCGCAGGAAAGCGCTATCCAGAAGCCTGCATGAAAGAGAATAAACTGGAGATTCTGCACCTTGAACGGCACAAGCTTCCATGAAAGAGAAAGGCCAAGATTTGCGAGAAAGAGCAGGATGGTCAGCGCAAATGGCCAGCTTGAAAAAATCTGGTTCAGGCCGAGCAGAGCAGGACGCGAGCCTGGAGCAGGCGCCGTCTGCGGTATGATACCTCCAATCAGGGAGAGGAGCGCAATGGCACAAATCAGGCAGAGACCAAGCGGAATGCCCCCCAGCCATTTGACAAAAGCATTGTTCCGGAATGCAAGTCCCGCACTGATGACCGCAAGAGCGAAGAGGCCAAGAAAAAGTGCGTTGTAGGGCAAATGAGCCTGGGGAATGCCGATGCCCAATCCGGCATATTGTACAGAAAAACCAGCAATAACGGCGACGGCCGTAAAAAGGCCAGCCTCCCTGAACTCCCAGGGAGACTGAAACAATCGACGCGGAAGATCCACCATAATGACAACCTGTTGGAAAAAACTTGTTATTAATAATAATAAATGCGAAGAGCGACCGAATCTTGAAACCATTCACCATAGCGTTTATAAACGCGCAACGGCTATCGTCGTCATTATACCAGAAGCGCACTCTATTCGTTCATCTGTCGAAAAATGGCAGGAGTGAGAAGCTCCATTTGTGTCGTCTTCAGGAAAATGGAAAGCCACCCCCGTTCTGCTGGCACAAAATATAAGAGAGCCGGGAGAGTTTCACAAATAACAATCTCGACCATTTTTTTTGATGGAACCATCGCGACTCCTTTTGACGTCGAAAGGAGGGGCTTGTGTTTTTAATTTTCTTTCTCTATCTTGAGTCAGATTTAACTTGATACAGCCCGTAGAGTGCTTGATTGAGGCTTATTCTTGTTGATACGTCTCCTTTTTTTATTTGGCCGTCAATTCTGTTGATGCGCGCATAACAATTGTTAGCCAACTCTTGTTATGCAAGTCGGTATATTTATATTCAGCGTACCTTTGTTTCTCTGGTGAAGGTGCTGTTTTTTGCGCTCTTTTTTTATTAAAAGTTTGAAAATTCAATAAAATTCAATAAAATCAGGCATACTGCGTTTTTCGGTCTGTTAGTCCAATGGTTTTTATGTTGGCTAACAACGAAGTGCAGTGTCACCCGGGGATTTGCTGCATGATGCACTTCCTTGTTTTTTTTATACCGTTGTTGGCAAAAAAGACAATCAAGACAGGTCAATTCAAACAAATAACATGGAGTAGTCGGCTTATGAAAAAAACGACATTCGCAAGTATTGTCTCTATCTGTATGGTTCCAGCGCTGTTCTGGAGCACAGAGGGATCTGCAATACCGTCCTGGGCAAGAAAGTACAACACCTCATGCTACATGTGCCACTCTGGCATGCCGCAGAGGAATGCTGTTGGTGAAGCCTTCAAGAACAATGGCTACCGTCTGCCAGGTGGAAACGATGAAGCATTCACCCGTCAGAAAAACATCAAGATCGGAACGGCTGACTGGGACAGCAAATTCCCGAATGCACCTATTTCGTCATCTTATCCCCAGTTTGATCCCTTGAGCGTTGTTGTCACGGGCAACCTGATCAACTACAAGGAGGCTACACACAAAGTCTCTACAGGAGCCCCAAAGGCGTCAAAAGAGTTTACCATTAACGCAGCTAATACCGCATCGCTTTTCATTGGCGCGACTGTCGGTGATAACCTGACGGTTTTTGGTGAGTTGGCTGGATTTGGCGGTGCAGCACTGGAAGAAGATACCGACAATGGTGCCATCTCCTCTTCTAATGTTGACAGCCCTGTTACAGCCACTCTGCGTGCTGTATGGCAGTTCTCTCCCGGTTTTAACTTTTCTATTGGTAACGCCTTCAGCGCGGTTGGCTGGAATGGCACCGGTGCTGGCGGCGTGGCAAATATTTCCAGTGTGCTTCCTGGTCCGGCAACCTATGCTGAGTTGAACTTTACCAGAGGCGAGACGGGTGGATACTCCATCGTTGCCGGTACCAGCATGGCTGCAAATTACAGAACACCTATCGTGGCTGCCGACAATCACATTGATGATATCCTCTATCTTCGTGGAAAGGTGAAGCTGATCGGTGCAGGCCTGCTCAGTGGCGCTAATGGTGAGCTTGGCAATGCCTATAACGGCCTTGACAACCAGTTGACGGTTGGTGCAGGTCTCTCTTATGCCAACAAAATAAATAGTTATAAAAACACCGGCAGCCTGAATGCTGGTGCATCAACTGTTGGCTTTACAGGCAACTATGCAGGTGAGAGACTTGTTTATGGTGGCGATGTACAGGGAGCCTATCAGAACTTCCTCGCTGGTGCGGCATACAGCCGTGACAGGGATCTGAAGCTCGACAACTACAGGGTTGAGGCTGGCTACTTTATTTACCCATGGCTGTTTGCTAAGGTCGGTTACGTTGATATCGCGAAGGCAAACAATCAGATTGCGACCAAGAAAGGAGCTGATGTTCACCAGCCTCAGATTATTCCATCGGTTTCCGCATGGATTACGCCGAGTGTCTCTCTGACTGGTACTTACACGATTTTCACGAAATCGAGTGATATCATCGGTGATGTTACCAATCAGAACACTTTTGCCTTGGCTGTCAGGGCTGGTTTCTGATCACTTGTTGATCCGGCTCACCTGAATTTTGGGGAAAGCCTGTTTGTGAGAGAGGCATGTTCATCGTGTATGGACATGCCTCTTTTTTTGTTCTTATATTTGTACGGGTCGCTTTTTAAGTGAATTTTAAGCATGGGCTAATGGGGTTTTAAGGTTTTATTGCGTAACATCAAAATTGATCATATCATCGGGGATGCCTGCAAGCGTTATGGCATACCGCGATAACCGGTTCCGCTGGCACCATTCTTAATCAAACCCTACAACTATGGTAATTTTTTCGAGGAAAACATTCAGAACCGTTCTCTTTGCCTCCCTTTTGTGTCTGAGTTGCAACGGGACCTCTTATGCCCTTGATGCAGGAAGCAAGGCACCCGATTTCACTCTACCCGGAGTGCAGGGTACGGTGGAACTTTCGAGCACGGCTGGCTCGGTCGTCTATGTTGATTTCTGGGCATCGTGGTGTGGCCCATGCAAGCAGTCGTTCGGCTGGATGAACGCCATGCAGGACAAATACAGGGCGAAGGGACTGAAAATTATCGGTGTCAATGTTGATGGAAAAACCGAGGATGCCAAAAAATTTCTGGTGCAGACTCCGGCCCACTTTACCGTCGCCTTTGATGCAAAAGGGTTGACGCCAAAAAATTATGGGGTCAAGGGTATGCCGACCAGTTTTCTGGTGGGCCGTGATGGCAAAATCCTCTTTAAGCATCAAGGCTTTAAAGAGGCTGATCGTGAAGAACTTGAAAAACAGATCAACGCTGCACTGGAGGCAAAAAAATGAAAAAAAATGTATTGCTGAAATCTGGTTACGCTCTTCTGTTGCTGATGCTTGCCTTGTCTGGCTGCTCAATCGGTCCGGCTGTTCAGCCGTGGGAAAAAGAGACCCTCGCCAAGCCTGAGATGACCTTTGAGGGCGATCCGCTTGACAACAAGTACACTGAGCATATCTACAGCAGCAAAGAGGCCGCTTCCGGCGGTGCCGGGGTAGGCGGTGGCGGCTGCGGTTGCAATTAACCTGAATTTTAATTTTCATGATACTCCTATGAAATCACTCCCGACAAAAAAAAATCATGTGCTTGGCGCAGCCCTTGTTGCTGCTGCCATGGCACTGCCCCTCTCCAATGCGGCATTTGCTGATGCAGCACCGGAAAAAGGTATTGTTGCCTTTAAATACCTTAATTACGAAGACAGCCAGCCCGGCATGGAGCGGATGGACATCAACGCCTATACGGTTTCGGCCATGGCCCCCATAGCTGGCACGTGGTCGATCAGCACCTCCTATACCTACGATTCCGTCACCGGTGCCTCACCTAAATTTCACTCCTATTTTGATCCGCCAGCAACAGATGGGACGTCAGGCGCCTCAAAAATCAGGGAGCAACGTTATTCCGGCGACCTGAGCGTCACCCGTTATCTCTCGAAGGGGAGTGTGACCGCCGGTACGAGCTATTCCAAGGAAAACGACTACATTTCGCGCGGTTATTCCGCCCAGGCAAGCATTCCTACTGAGGACAAGAATACGACCTTTGCGTTTGGTGGAAGCTATACGACGGATACAATCAACTCCAGCAATTCTATCGCTAAGAATATGGCGAAAAGAACTGTTGCGGCGCTGGTCGGTGTTACACAGGTCTTGACCAAGCAGGACATTGTGCAGGTGAACCTTGGCTATTCAAGGGGCAAGGGCTATTTCAATGATCCGTACAAGGATCTGGATCAGAGACCGGACAGGAAGGAGAGCAAGACGGTGATGACCCGATGGAACCACCATTTTGATGGTATTGATGGCACGAGCCACCTCTCTTACCGCTATTATACCGATACCTTCGGCATCAGGGCCCATACGTTTGGGCTGGAATATCTTCAGTCGTTGCCAAATGATTGGACCGTAACTCCTTCGGTAAGGTTCTCTTCCCAGACAGCGGCCGACTTTTATTTCCCGACAAACTCTGCTGATGATCCTTCCTTCCCTTCTCCTGATGCTGAAAACTTGTTTATGGCCGGATCCTATGTCTCTTTGGATCAGCGACTTTCATCCTACGGAGCGCTTACGCTTGGCATAAAGGTGTCGAAGCGGATTGCCAAGGATTGGCTGGTTGATGTGAAATATGAAAACTATGAGCAGCGCGCAGGCTGGAGCATGACTGGTGGCGGCGATGCCGGGCTTGCACCATTCAGTGCATCGTTTTTCCAGGTTGGCCTTTCACGCGAATTCTGACTTTCGCAGGATGTCACATCAGGCCAGTCAGCCACCCGATCCCTGCAAGGGGTTGGGTGGCTTTTTTTTAGGCAAAATTTAAGATTCCATTAATAATGCTTTAAGGGCAAAGGGGCTATTATTGGTACGTTGAAACTTTGTGCGATGTGTCCTATGGTTTTTGAGGATGCTTTTTTTGTGCAAGTTGCGTCGCGAAAGTCCCTTTTAAGGGATCAAACTCTTGATCAATACATTAATAATAAAAAATGGAGAGGGCATAATGGCGACCTATACAAAGACTGGCACCGCTAATGCTGATAACTATACGTTGGCGAATTTTACCGGCAACAAGCCGGTAAGTGGGAATATTTACACTTGGGATGGTGGAGCCGGGACAGACAAGTTAACCCTCGGTGGCAGTGGAGGTCAATATACCGCAAATTATCTCCAGGCAAACTTCACCATTAATCCTGTTAATGCGAGTGGTGTTATTGTTGTGACTGGTGCAAGTAGTAAAGGCACCTCCATAACGCTTAATCTTAAAAGTGTTGAAACTCTGGTTTTTGCTGACGCGACAGTCCCGCTTGTTTACAATGCCAACAACGCGCCTACCGGTGCTGTAACGATTTCCGGAACAGCGATTCAGGGTGCGCAACTTACTGCGAGCCATACGCTGGCGGATGCTGACGGGCTTGGGCCGATCAGTTATCAGTGGTATGCTGCCGGTACGGCTATTGCCGGCGCAACAGCAAATACCTTGACGTTAGCCGAGGCGCAGGTCGGCAAAGTCATTACGGTACAGGCGAACTACACCGATTTGCTGGGTACTGCGGAGAGCGTGAGCAGTGGATCGACGGCTGCGGTGCTTAATGTCAATGATGCTCCAACAGGGGACGTGACGATCAGCGGAACAGCCTCTACTGGCCAGACCCTCACAGCGAATAGTAATACGCTTGCGGATGCGGATGGACTTGGTGTTATCAGTTACCAGTGGAATGCTGCCGGTGTGGCTATTGCCGGAGCAACAGGGAACACCCATCTCTTGACGCTGGCCGAGGCTGATAAGATCATCACGGTGACGGCAAGCTACATTGATGGCCATGGTACTGCGGAGCATGTGACCAGTGCGGCGACATCGCCCGTTTTTACTAACCATGCCCCTACCGGATTGGTGACGATTGCCGGCACTGCAACCCAAAACGAGCAGCTTACGGCAAGCCATACGCTGGTGGATGCGGACGGACTTGGAACGATCAGCTATCAGTGGTATGCTGCCGGTACGGCTATCGCCGGAGCGACAGCAAGCACCTTGACGTTAGCCGAGGCGCAGGTAGGCAAAGCCATTACGGTTCATGCGAACTATACCGACGGTCACGGTACTCCCGAGAGTGTGGGCAGCAGTGCGACGTCTGCGGCGCTCAATGTCAATGATGCTCCAACAGGGGCGGTGACAATCATTGGCACAGCAACGCAATACCATCAACTTGCAGCAGTTACCACTGCGCTTGCGGATGCGGATGGACTTGGTACCTTCAGTTATCAGTGGTATGCTGATCATACGGCTATCACCGGTGCCACAGCAAGCACCTGCACGATGGCTGATGCGCAACTCGGCAAGGTTATTACCGTGGCGGTGAACTATACCGATGGTCATGGAACGGCCGAGAGCGTGACCAGTTCGGCAACGACTGCCGTCGTCACGGACACCATTGCGCCAACGATCATCACTTTTACGCCGGCCGATGGAGCTACCGGGGTTGCCGTTGGAAGCGACCTTGTGTTGCACTTCGATGAAGCGATTCAGAAAGGTACCGGTTTGATTGAAATTCACAGCGGGACAGCAACAGGAGCGCTTGTAGCAAGCTATGATGCCGCGACGAGCACAAACCTCACCGTATCGGGCAGTACACTCACCATCAATCCGACGGCTGATCTGGCATCCGGTACGCATTATTTTGTTCTGCTTCCGGACGGCTCGGTCAGTGATCTTGCCGGGAATCATTTTGCGGGTAGTTCGCTCTATGACTTTACGACGGTGGCTGCAGCAGGTGCAGATCCCTATGCAGCAAGCAGTGGTGGGGGCGGTGGTGCCGGAATTGCGTTGGCAGGGGCGGGAGCACTTGGTCTTATTTCATGGGCACTCTTTTTTTAAGTAACGATCAGGTTGGATAATGGAGATATATCGTTTTGGATTTGATGCCATGGGAGGCGGTGGTGAAGTTGTCCTTGCGTCGAAGAGCAAAAAAGAGGGCCACTCCATAGCCAACCTGGTTCTTGAAGAGGTGGCGAGAATAGAGTACAAGTATTCCCGTTACCGGCCTGAGAGCATTGTTTCCCGCGTCAATGCTGCTGCCGGCGGTGATTTTGTTGCCTGTGATGAGGAGACCGCATCATTGATCAACTATGCTGATTCTCTTTATCAGAACAGCGACGGCTTGTTTGATATGACGTCGGGGGTTTTGCGTCATGCCTGGGATTTCAGCAAGGCTCTCTTGCCTGAACCGGCCAAACTTTCCGGACTGCTTGCTCTTGTCGGGTGGAATCGGGTGGAGCGGCAAGGCAATTCCATTCGTCTGCCTCTGGCCGGTATGGAGATTGATTTTGGAGGCGTTGGCAAGGAGTATGCTGCTGACAGGGCTGCGGCAGTTGTTGCTGATCAGGGGGTGACGCATGGCTACGTGAATTTGGCGGGTGATATACGGCTTGTTGGCCCCAAACCTGATGGTACACCATGGGTTATCGGGATTCAGGATCCGCGAAATAAAGAGCTTATGATTGCTTCGATTCCGCTCCATAGCGGAGCGTTGGCGACAAGCGGTGACTATGAGCGGTTTTTTGAAGTGGATGGCAATCGCTACTGCCACATTCTTCATCCCCGAACAGGCTATCCGGTGACCTATTGGCGATCAGTAACGGTTGTTGCTCCTTTGGCTATTACCGCCGGAAGTTGCACCACCATAGCAATGTTGAAAGGGGCTGATGCGATGGCTTTTCTGGAAGATACCGGGATGGGATACCTGGCGGTAGACCATTGTGGAAAGATATATCATAAAAACACATAGTACAGTTTTCAGTGTCAATCAATAACTTTTGTCTTATGCGAACAAAAAACATGAATTCGCCTGTTCTGAAGCGCGCAGCCGCTCTTTTTGCTCTTTTAATGCTTCTCATTCTCAGGGTGAGCAGTGCTTTTGCTGCTGATTTTCTTGATCCTCAGCAGGCGTTCAAGCTTACAGCCGAGCTGAATAATTCCCGAACGATCGTGCTGAAATGGGAGATTGCCAAAGGGTACAAGCTCTATCGCGACAAGGTTACGGTCGGCGTCGAAAGCGGCAAGGCTGAGTTGAAGACTCCTCTTTTGCCGAAGGGGATCATGATAACAGATCCGTCAACCAATGAGAAAATTGCCATCTATCATGACCGCCTGAACATTGACGTACCTCTTGTCAAGGCTGACGCGCCATTTACGCTGAGCGTTGTCTATCAGGGATGTGCTGAGGATGGTCTCTGTTATCCGCCAATCACCAGGCTTTTCAAGGTTGATCCTGCCAAGCCGGGTATTCTGACGGCGGCTGGTGAAGAGGCAGCTACTCTTGCAGATAACAGCGCTGTTGAAGCTGAAAAGTCGGCATCTGCGGTTCCTTCAGTCGCTGAAGGTGCGGCACCCTCAAAAGTGGCCGCAGCGGACAATGATCTCTCTCTGGCAACAGCTACCCTTGCCGGAGGAAGTTTATGGAAAATTGCCCTTGCCTTTCTTGCATTCGGACTGCTCCTGTCGTTTACCCCTTGTGTTCTGCCGATGGTACCGATTCTCTCCTCTATCATTGTGGGCGAGGGAGATGTTACCCGTCGTCGAAGCTTTCTGATGGCACTTGCCTATTGCCTCGGGATGGCGTTGGTCTATACGTCGCTTGGTGTTGCTGCCGGTCTTGCGGGCGAAGGGCTTGCCGGAGCCCTGCAGAAGCCATGGGTTCTGGTCATGTTTGCGTTGCTGCTCGTTCTGCTCTCTCTCTCCATGTTCGATGTCTATCAGTTGCAGTTGCCCGTCGCTTTGCAAAGCAAGCTGGGCAAGGCTTCCGGTGGTTTGAAGCGCGGCCGTTTTGCCGGGGTCTTTTTCATGGGCGCGTTGTCGGCGCTTATTGTAGGCCCCTGTGTTGCAGCGCCTCTTGCAGGAACCCTTGTCTATATCAGTCAGACGCGCGACGTGCTTCTTGGTGGACTGGCTCTCTTTTCGATGGCTATGGGAATGAGTGTCCCGCTGCTGCTGCTCGGTCTCTCCGCAGGCAGTTTGCTGCCCAAAGCCGGTGCATGGATGATTGGTGTCAAGTATGTCTTCGGGCTTCTGTTGATTGCGGTTGCCATCTGGATGGTCTCGCCAATTCTGCCAGTTCCGGCGGTCATGCTTTTTTGGGGAGCGTTCGCTATTCTCTGCTCGGTTTTTCTCGGTGTTTTCGATACTTCAGCCGCAAAACCAACGATTGCTCTTCGCTTTGGCAAAACCTTGGGTTTGGTTCTTTTTGTTATCGGCTTACTTGAGGTTGTCGGGGCTGCTGCGGGCGGTACCAATGCACTTGAGCCGCTTTCGCAGATCCGAGGAGTATCGACTGCCAGCTCAGGAGAGGAGAAGGGAGTCGGCTTCACTCGTATCAAGACGGTAGCGGAGCTCGATCAGGCTCTGCTCTCCTCCAAAAAACCGGTTATGCTCGATTTCTATGCTGACTGGTGTGTGGCCTGCAAGGAGATGGATCGCTTTACCTTTCATGACCCCAAGGTTCTTGAGCAGCTTGGCAACCTGACGCTGTTGCAGGTTAACGTTACGGCCAATAGTGCAGACGATCGCGCACTGATGAAGCGTTTCGGTCTCTTCGGCCCTCCAGGTATGATCTTTTTTGATACCAGGGGTAAGGAGATTGCGGAAAGCCGGATTGTCGGTGTTCTTGATGCGCGTGCTTTTTTTGATCATGTTGCCAAAGTCTTGCGGTAAACAGTCTCATCGGTAAGAACCTTCTCTTTGTAGCATACATACCCTGTGAAACAGCTTGGCATCGACCAGGATTGTTCTATGGTATGTATGCTGCCGCGATTTTTTAGCAAAATTTAAGTTGCCATTAATATTGCTTTAAGGCTCATGAGGCTATAATGGAGAAGCTGAAAAATATTCTGCGTTGTGTCGTCTTGCTTTTAAAAATGTTTTCCGCCGAAAGCTGCGTCACTAAACTCCCGATTCAGGGATAGAGCTCTTGATCAATACATCAATTATTAACTAAAGGAGAGGGCATAATGGCGACTTATACAAAGACGGGTACAGCTAATGCTGATAACTATACGTTAGCCTCTTTCAACGGCAATAAGCCGGTAAGTGGAAATATATACAATTGGGATGGAGGGAACGGGACAGACAAGTTGACCCTTGGCGGCAGTGGAGGTCAATATACAGCAAATTATCTCCAGGCAAATTTTACCATCAATCCGGTTAATGCCAGTGGTGTTATTGTGGTGACTGGTGCAAGTAGTAACGGCACCTCAATAACGCTCAATCTGACAAGTGTTGAGACCCTTGTTTTTGTTGACGGGAGCGTTACGCTGAGCTATGGTGCAGTTCCACCACCACCTCCTCCACCAGCAGACACAACAGCTCCAATAGTATCCAGTTACAGTCCTTCAGATGCAGCAGCCGGTGTCGCTGTCGGGAGCAATATTGTTTTGACTTTCAGCGAAGCAATCCAGAAGGGGAGTGGTTCGATCGTGATACACAGCGATTCAGCCACCGGTACAGCCGTAGCAACCTACGATGCGGCGACAAGCGGTAACCTTTCGGTATCGGGCAATACGCTCACCATCAATCCGACCGCTGATCTTGCTGCTGGCACACAGTATTTCGTAACGCTCGACGCAGGTTCAATAAAGGATCTTGCGGGGAACAGTTACGCTGGAACGACAACCTATGATTTCACGACGGTTCCCGCTCCTCCAGCAGATACGACCCCGCCGATCGTATCCACGTTTAATCCGTCCGATGCCGCAGCCGGTGTCGCTGTCGGCAGTGATATTGTTTTGACTTTCAGCGAAGCGATCCAGAAGGGAAGTGGTTCGATCGTGATACATAGCGGTTCAGCCACCGGTACAGCCGTAGCAACCTACGATGCGGCGACAAGCGGTAACCTTTCGGTATCGGGCAATACGCTCACTATCAATCCGACCGCTGATCTTGCTGCTGGCACACAGTATTTCGTAACGCTCGATGCAGGTTCAATAAAGGATCTTGCGGGTAACAGTTATGCCGGAACGACAACCTACGACTTTACGACGGTTGCCGCTCCAGCAGCAGATACGACCTCGCCGACCGTATCAACGTTCAATCCTTCAGATGCCGCACCCGGTGTCGCTGTCGGCAGTGATATTGTGTTGACCTTCAGCGAAGCAGTTCAGAAGGGGAGTGGTTCGATCGTGATACACAGTGGTTCCGCAACCGGTGCAGCAGTGGCAACCTATGATGCTGCGACGAGCGGAAATCTTTCGGTATCGGGCAATACCCTGACGATCAACCCTTCAAGTGATCTTGCTGCTGGCACGCACTATTTCGTAACGCTCGATGCAGGTTCAATAAAGGATCTTGCGGGTAACAGTTATGCGGGGACAACAGCCTACGATTTCATTACGGCAGCCACTCTTGCAGCAGACACGATCGCGCCGACTGTATCCAGTTTCAGCCCTTCAGATGCGGCCACCGGTGTCGCTGTCGGCAGTGATATTGTGTTGACCTTCAGCGAAGCAGTTCAGAAGGGGAGTGGTTCGATAGTGATACACAGTGGTTCCGCAACCGGTGCAGCCGTAGCAACCTATGATGCTGCGACGAGCGGAAATCTTTCGGTATCGGGCAATACTCTCACGATTAACCCGTCAAGTGATCTTGCAAATGGGACAGAGTATTTTGTTACGCTTGACGCAGGTTCGATAAAGGATCTTGCGGGTAACAGTTACGCTGCTCAGACAGGATATCATTTTGTGACCAATGCTCATGTGATGGTTGCCGGATCACTTGAGAGTTGGGAATATCTCGCATCCTGGCCCGATTTGATGAACTGGCTGGGAACCGATGTTGTTGCGGCGGCTGCGCATTACAATAATTTTGGTGCGGCGGAACACCGTTCTATCACTTTTGACGCATGGGACTATCTTGCATCAAACATTGATTTGATGAACTGGCTGGGATCAGATGTCCAAAAGGCCGCTGAACACTATATTCTGAACGGCCGGAATGAAAACCGCTCTTTTGCTTTTGATGCTGCGACCTATCTTGCTGCCAATCAAGATCTTGCATTGTGGCTTGGCACCGATTATGACGCTGCAGCCAAACACTATATCGAGTTTGGCCGCTTTGAGATGGCTCAAGGTTTGCGGCCCTCGTTTGCGGAGCTGTTTTTGACTCCGCCGTCGGTTATTGATTACGCACCTGTAGATGCTGCCTTTGGCGTACCGGTAAGCAGTAACATTGTTCTTACCTTCAGCGAAGCTATCCAGAAGGGAGTCGGCACGGTAACGATTCACACTGATTCTGCTACAGGAGTGACTGTGGCCTCCTATGATATGGCATCAAGCGGGAATCTTTCGGTGTCGGGAAGTACTCTTACTATCAACCCGTCAACTGATCTTGCATCCGGGACACACTATTTCGTTACACTGGATGCCGGATCGGTCAAGGATCTTTTGGGAAACAGTTACGTTGGTACATCGGCCTATGACTTTACAACTGCTCCTGCTGCCGATACGACAGCTCCAACAGTTTCCGGTTACAGCCCGGCAGGTGCCGCCACCGGGGTCACCATCGGCAGTGATATTGTTTTGACCTTCAGTGAAGCAATCCAGAGGGGAAGCGGTACCATAGTGATACACAGCGACTCGCCAACTGGTTCACCCATAGCAACCTTTGACGCGGCTACGAGCGGA
The DNA here is from genome assembly GCA_903840935.1 of uncultured Chlorobiaceae bacterium. Classification (GTDB taxonomy): domain Bacteria; phylum Bacteroidota; class Chlorobiia; order Chlorobiales; family Chlorobiaceae; genus Chlorobium. The sequence continues at coordinate 234 of CAIMHT010000024.1, read as the reverse complement.
AATCTTTCGGTTTCGGGAAGTACCCTGACGATCAACCCGTCAACTGACCTTGCTGATGGCATACACTATTTCGTTACGCTGGATGCCGGATCGGTCAAGGATCTTGCGGGCAACAGTTACACCGGTACGTCTGCCTATGACTTTACGACAGCTCCTGCTGCTGATACGACAGCACCAACAGTTTCCGTTTACAGCCCGGCAGGTGCGGCCACCGGGGTCGCCATCGGCAGTGAT
>CAIMHT010000023.1 GCA_903840935.1 uncultured Chlorobiaceae bacterium | reverse complement strand
GGCGCAGATATGCGAAACATCAAACTTTTTTTCGGCGTCATAGTGACTGTACGCTTCCCTCAAAGAAAGTCCGCTTCCGGGGATGAGGCCGATTCCACGCCACTGACGGTCGGTGATCTCAAAAACCTGGCTGATAATATGCTGCGCCACAGGGTTCCCTTCACGGCTCACCACTCGCCCGTAGCGGTTCACCACCTCGGCGCGACCCTCTTCGAGCAGCTCGACGGTTTTGAGAATTCCTGCAAGCAGGTCAACCGGCTCAAATCCGGTCGGCACAATCGGCACCTGAAACTCACTGGCCACCGGCTCATACTCCTCATAGCCCATCACCGCGCAGACATGGCCCGCCGCAAGGAAGCCCTGAACCCGGTTGGCGGGCGAGGAGAGAATGGCGCGCATGGCTGGCGGCACCATCACCTGACTGACCAGAACGCTGAAGTTTTTGATCCCCTCGCGTGCCGCCTGCCAGACCGCCATGGCATTGGCTGGCGCGGTAGTCTCGAAGCCGACGGCAAAAAAGACCACCTCTTTTGAGGGGTTGTCGCGGGCAATCTGGAGGGCTTCGAGCGGGGAAAAGAGGATGCGGACATCTCCCCCTTCACTGCGCACCATGAAGAGATCCTTTGCACTGCCGGGCACACGCAGCATGTCGCCAAAGCTGGTGAAGATCACCTCTTTTCTTGCCGCAATAAGGAGCGCCCGCTCAATGGATTCAAGCGGCGTGACGCAGACCGGGCAACCGGGGCCATGCACCAGCTCTATGGTATCTGGCAGCAGTTGATCAATGCCGTTGCGCATAATCGAATGGGTCTGCCCTCCGCAGATCTCCATGATGGTCCAGTGACGGGTGGCTGTTCGGCGGATCTCCCCAAGTAGCTTCCGGGCAAGCTCGGGGTCGCGGTATTCGTCGATATATTTCATGCGGCTCTGATTCACAGCGATTCGAAGGTCGGGGGCTCCCGATCAGGCTCATCAGGCTGAAATGCTCCGCTTTCGATAAGCTCCTGCCAGAGTTTCAGGCTTTCTGCTGCATCCTCTTCGTCGATGATTTTCAGGGCGAAGCCTGCATGGACAATGGTGTACTGCCCAACCTGAATGTCGGGCACATATTCGAGGCAGGCCCTTGTTTTTGAACCGTTCACATCAACAATGCCCATTTTGAGGCCGTTTTCATTGGAGAGTTCAACAAGTTTTCCGGGAATGGCAAGGCACATTGGGCTTGGTGGTTTTTTTTGGAAGATGGTGGAATATAGGGGTTACAGGGCTTATATCATTGCACTCCGCGATAGTTGCCTTTGAGGTACTCCCGGCCAATGACGGCCTGGCCAAGGGAGATGCCTCCATCGCCGAAGGGCACAAGGGCGTGGGTCAGCACCTTGTAGCCTGCGGCTTGCAATTCACTGACGAGGGCTTCAAAGATGATCTCATTCTGGAAGACTCCTCCGCTGAGTGCTACGGTTTTCAGGCCGGTCGCTTGGGATGCTTTTTCGATTAACTCGTGAAAGCTGGTTACAAGGGTGCGGTGGAACCTCTGGCTGATTTCACTCGTGCTCATTCCCTCCTGCAGGGCAGTGGCTACATCCTGAATCAATGGCGAGAGCAGAAGAGTCCAACGACCTTTTTGCTTATCCATCTCACAGCGAAACGACTTGTGGCCAATACTCCCCCCTGCGGCGTGCATGAGCGCTATGGCCGCCTCTCCCTCAAAGGTGATCTCACCGCGCAGGTTGCAGAGGGCGGCAACGGCGTCGAAGAGCCTGCCGCAGCTTGAAGTTTCAACAACGTTGACTCTCTTTTCGAGCAGTTCAAGCACCGGTGCAATCCCCCGCTCTTTCATGAAGGGCAGGTCGGGCAATTCAGCACAACTTCGATGAAGATAGCCAAGTGCCGCCCGCCAGGGCTGAGTAACCGCCGCCTCTCCTCCCGGCAATGGCATCGGCTCAAGTGAGGCAAAGCGTTCCACACCGGCAGCGTCGCCGATGAGCAGCTCTCCGCCCCAGATTGTCCCGTCGGTTCCGTAGCCTGTACCATCGAGTATCAGGCCAATGGCCGGCCCCTCCTCCCTGTGTTCAGCCAGACAGGCAGCAAGATGTGCGTGATGGTGCTGGACGCCAAGCAACGGAATGCTCTGCTTCAGCGACCACTGCGTGGTCATGTAGCCAGGATGCAGGTCGTGCACCAGAAGCTCGGGCGTGGCCTGAAAAAGGTGCTGCAAATGGGCGACAACCTGCTCAAAATGTCGATATGCCTCAAAGTTTTTCATGTCACCGATATGCTGGCTCATCAGCGCATGGGTGCCTTTCAGAAGGGTAATCGTGTTTTTCAGTTCACCTCCGGTACCAAGTACGGTAGCCCCCCCTTCGCGCAGGTAAATAGGTGCAGGCACATATCCCCTGCTCCGCCTGATCTGGCGTAACGCTCCTGCAAGGTGGATGGTGACCGAATCGTCGCATTTGAGCCAGATGGGACGGTTATGCACCAGAAAAACGTCGGCAATGCCCTTAAGACGCAAGAGTGCCTCCTTATTCTCACTCGCAATCGGTTCCTCGCTGAAGTTGGCACTCGTCATCACCATGATATCAAGGCTGCCATCTAAAAGCAGTGTGTGCAAAGGGGTATAGGGCAACATGACACCAAGCCGCTCATTGCCCGGTGCTATGGATGGAGCAAGGGCCATACACTCCCTCTTTTTCAGGAGCACAATGGGCGCCTGGGCAGAACTCAATGCGACAAGCTCACCCGCACTCACCTCGCAGCAACTCCGAACAAGCTCCACATCGCGCATCATGACGGCAAATGGTTTGGCTTCACGCCCCTTTCTCTCCCGCAGACGACGCACCGCACGCTCATTTCGACCATCTACGGCAAGGTGAAAGCCTCCGAGCCCTTTCACCGCAACAATCAGCCCCTTTTTAAGAAGCGCCACAGCGGCGACGACAGCATCACCCTGCGGGGATAACACACACTCCGGATCAAGAAGAAGAGGATCATGGAACGCCTCTCCAGACTCTGCAACAGTATCACACAACAGAGGCGCAACGCATGAAGGGTTGGCATCGAACTGTTTATGGCCTGCGACAGCATCAACCAAGGCAAGAGAGGGCCCACACACCGGGCAGGCAGTGGGCTCTGCATGAAAGCGCCGGTCGAGCGGATCATGGTACTCCTGCTCGCACTCACGACAGAGGGTGAAGCGGTGCATCGAGGTCGAGGGACGGTCATAAGGGAGACGCCCCACAATAGTGTAACGCGGGCCGCAATTGGTGCAGTTGATGAAGGGATAACGGAAACGGCGGTTTGCTGGATCGAGCATCTCCCGGCGGCAATCGCTGCAGAGAGCAATATCGGGCGGAATGAGCGTCTCGACCCCGACACCGGAAGTCGAATCTCCGATCAAAAAAGCCTCTTCTGCAACGCAGGAAATGGTGCTCTCCTCAATGGACTCTATAATCGCAAGTGGAGGGCGTTCACCCGGCAGGCGCCGCAAGAACTCTTTGAGGAGAGCGGGCTCCCCCTGAACCTCAATCAGAACACCGGAGGCCGTATTGCGGATAAAACCCTTCAACCCGCAACGGACAGCGAGTCGGTAGACAAAAGGGCGGAAGCCAACGCCCTGTACAATACCGTTAACTCGCAAACGCCTCCGCTCTTCAGCGCTCTTCTCCCGGCAGCTCAGTGCTGTGCCATTTTACCTTCGAGCCACTCCCGCAATGCAGCAAGCCCCTCTCCGGTTTTGGCCGAGAGTTCAAACCATTCAAGATGGTGGTTAACCCGCATGGCATTCTCACGACATTTGGCCGCATCAAACTCCACATAAGGCAGAAGATCGATCTTGTTGAGAATGCAGATATCGGCCTCATGGAACATGGTCGGATACTTCAGCGGCTTGTCATCTCCCTCCGTCACACTGATAATGACCACTTTCAGCGCCTCACCGAGGTCAAAAAGCGCCGGACAGACCAGATTTCCGACATTTTCGATACAGAGAAGCGAATTGTTTTGCATCTCAAGCTCTTTCATCGCGCGGTTAACCATCAAGGCATCAAGATGGCATCCCGAACCGGTATTGATCTGTATCACCGGCACACCGAGCGCCTGAATCCTATCGGCATCATTGGTGGTCTGCTGGTCGCCCTCGATAACGGCAACCGGAAAACACTGCTGCAGGGCTGGAATAATTTTTTCGAGCAACGAGGTTTTCCCTGATCCTGGAGAGCTGAGAAAGTTAAGCGCAAAAATTTTTCTTGCCTCAAAATATCCCCGGTTTCTTTCAGCGAGCAGATTGTTTTTCTGAAGCACATCCTGTTCAAGCACAACCTTACGGCCTGAGCCCTCATGATGATGATCTCCATGCTCATGGCTGTGATGCTCACCATGAGCGTGTTCGTGCTCGTTGACATGGACATGATAGTCACTCTGGCCTGGTTTGCGGAGCACTGCCCCGCCTTCAGTTGAACAACCGCAGGTATCACACATTGTTTATTCTTCCTCTTCTTCTATGGTCATTGATTGAATCAAAAATTCCTCACCGGAGATAATCTTCACCCGAAGCGACCGGCAAGCGGGGCACTCTGCATAGTAAAAGTTGACCGGAAAAATCATGCCGCACTCACCGCACTCGCCCACTCCTTCCGGCTCCTCAATGGCGAGCAGCGCTCTGGCGGCAAGGGTGCCCGCAGCCGCCGCTGAAAAACAGAATTTCAGTGACTCCGGTTCAATACCGGCAAGCTTGCCAACAAGCAACTCAATTTCTGAAATCCATCCCGCCCCCTCCTGCCGCGCCCTCTCCTCCACTGCTTCAACAATGGAAAGCGCAATACTCATTTCATGCATTGACGAACCCTGATAAAGCAGATTGGCCGATTATTAATTTTCATTTATTTATACCAAGTTTCAATAGATTAACAAAAATCTTTCAAAAGAATCCCCCCATTCTATAAAGTACGGGGAGCAGAGATGTCTAATGCAGGTGCTAACGCAGATAAATGTGATGGATTTCAGCCATATTGACAACAACGGAAACATTGCCATGGTCGATGTTTCCACGAAACCCGGCACGCTCAGAAGTGCAAGGGCCTCCGGTTCCGTACTAATGCAGCCAAAAACCATTGAGCTGCTCTCCCGTGACGCTTTGCCCAAGGGCAATGTTCTGACAACGGCCAAGATTGCCGGTATTCTGGCGGCAAAAAAAACTGCCCACCTTATTCCCCTTTGCCACCAGCTCAATCTCTCCTGGGCGGATATTGTTTTTGACGTCCAGAAAGAGCGCATCAACATTGTTGCAACGGTGAAAACAAAGGAGGCTACCGGTGTTGAGATAGAGGCTTTGACGGCAGTATCGGTTGCCGCACTGACCATCTATGACATGTGCAAGGCGGTAGACAAGAGCATGGAGATAGGGTCAATTATACTTGAAAAAAAAACCGGCGGAAAGTCTCACACAACGGACGGATACAGGCCGAAAACATCAATTCTTGTCTTGTCGGACTCCATCTCTTCGGGCCGAGCCATCGACCGGTCGGGCCAACTGCTGCGAGAAGGATTTGAAGCTGCCGGTTGCCCGATAGGGGAGATGAGGATCATTGCCGACAATGAGGAGGATATTGTTGCGGTTATTGATGAGTGGACGGCAGAAGGTATCGAGCTTATCGTTACAACCGGGGGAACAGGTCTCGGGCCCCGTGATGTAACCGTTGATGCTCTGGTTCCAAAATTTTCCCGTAGATTACCGGGAATCGAACAGGCGCTTTTTAACTGGGGACAGGAAAAAACAAGGACGGCCATGCTTTCGAGGCTCGCCGCAGGTATGGTGGGCTCTTCGATGGTGATCTGCCTGCCCGGAAGCAGCGGGGCGGCAAGCGATGCCATTGAGTTGCTTGTGCCTGCCCTTTTTCACGCTTTTGCCATGATGAAAGGAGAGGGACACGCATGATGATCACCGTCCAGGAGGCTCACCGCCTCATCAATCAATCAGTTGCAGCGTTAGGCATGGAGGAGCTGCCGCTTGACCAACTGCAGGAAAGAGTTCTTGCCCGAGAGGTGAGGGCTCCCTTTTCGCTTCCCCGTTTTACCAACTCGGCCATGGACGGCTTTGCCCTCAAGTGGAGTGATATCTCCGCCGCTTCGAGGGAGTCCCCGGTTCGCCTCCAGGTTACCGATAAGATTCCGGCAGGCACTCTCTCCACGTTGCCGGTTTCATCAGGCGGCTGTGCGGAGATTATGACGGGTGCACCGATGCCGGAAGGGGCCGATACGGTCGTTGCGTTTGAAGAGAGCAGCGGCTTTGGCATGGAATTTGTGAAAATCTACAAGGCACAAAAAAAGGGAGCCAATGTGCGGTACAGCGGTGAAGAGGTGGCTCTGGATGAAATTGTTCTCCAGAAAGGTTTCTCGCTCTCTCCCGCTGAAATTGCCGTGCTTGCCTCATTCGGCTTTGCATCAGCACCGGTACACAAAAAGCCGAGAGTTGCTATTGTCACCGTTGGTGATGAGGTGCGCAACCCCGGGGAGGAGCTTTCGGGTGCAGAAATCTATAACTGCAACCGCTTTTTGCTTGAATCGGCCTGCCGCTCGCTCGGTATTGGGCCGGTCATGGTTCGCCATGCCCCTGATGACAGGGAGTTGTTGCGTGAAGTGCTTGCCCTTGCGCTCAACGAATGTGACCTGCTTATTACAGTTGGTGGTATTTCCTCCGGAGAGTATGACTTTGTCCAGCAGGAGCTTTCGGCACTTGGTGTGACAAAAAAGTTCTGGAAGATTGCTCAAAAACCAGGGAAACCACTCTATTTCGGCTCTTCCAATGAGGGAAAAGCGGTTTTTTCCCTCCCCGGCAACCCGGTCTCTGCACTTGTTTGCTTTGTTGAGTATTGCCTGCCCGCCCTCTCTGCCCTGGCAGGAAAACCGGCGCCAGTAAAATTTTGTGCGGCTCTTGCCGAACCATTCACTTCCGACAAAAAGCGCCATCGCTTTCTTCTCGGAACTGTCTGGGCTGAAGAGGGCCAGCTTTTGTGCAAAGCATCGCTGAAAGTTGAATCACACATGATCACTGCCGTCGTTGGCTCAAACTGCCTGATCGAAGCGGAGCCATCTATAGAGCCGCTTTCCAGAGGTTCACAGGTACTTTGCACCATGCTCCCCTGGTCAAAACGGTAACATCATGCTCTTTCACCCTTTTGAAATAGCCTTTTGCGGGTATTCCGGTTCAGGAAAAACAACCCTCATCAAGGAAGTTGTGCACCGCCTCTCTGCACGGCTTTCCATAGCCTACTACAAACATGGCTGCCACCGTTTTGCTATCGACCGTGAAGGAAAGGACTCCTGGGTAGTCCGTCAGGCGGGAGCAACCACCGTCATGATCTCTGATCCTGAAAAAAAAGCTGTTATCATCAGCTCAGGCATGGAGACACTGCTTGAACGTCACGCATTTTCAGGGCACGACCTGCTCATTGTTGAAGGGCTCAAGGAACTTCCACTGCAAAAACTGCTTCTGGTCGACTCCGGGCGAAAAATACTCGACCTTCTCAGCAATGGCAGCATCACCAATGTTGCCGCGCTGGTCGTGCCGGATGATCCGACTTCCTGGCCACCTTTTAGTGTTCCCCTTTTTCAGCGTGACAATATCGGCGCCATTGCCAGCTTTATTGAAAACCTCCTGCTTGACCGCGCTTTGAAAGAGCGGCCACTGTATGGACTGGTACTGGCTGGCGGTTGCAGCTCACGCATGGGGTGCGACAAGGCGCTGCTTACATACCATGCGAGCAACCAGCTTGTTCACACGGCGAAGCTGCTGCAAAGGCAATGCGGTGAAGTCTTTGTCTCCTGCCGGGAAGAGCAGGCAGCGGCATACCACGATTTCGGCTTTCCGCTCATCACCGACGCTTACCTCGGTATCGGGCCTTTGGGGGGGCTGCTCTCCGCTCAACGCTTCGTGCCTGATGCAGCATGGGTTGTTGCCGCTTGTGATCTCCCCTTTCTTGATGAAGCCATCATCCGGCAACTCTCTTCAGAGCGCGATCCCCTCCGTTTCGCAACAGCCTTCAGAAATTCTCAGTCGGGCAGCATTGAGCCGCTCTGCGCCTGTTATGAGCCAAAATCGCGGAACAGACTTATTTTCAGGCATCTGGAAGGAGAGAACTCACTCGCCGCGTTTCTCAACGAATCGCGCATCAAGGAGCTTGTGCTGCATGAAAGCGGTGCGCTGCAAAACATCAATTATCCTGGCGGATACACATTTCCACCTTCAACAGACGCATGAGTAAGACCCCTCAGAATCCCCTTGTCGATACCTTTCACCGCTCTGTAGATTATGTCCGCATTGCTGTCACGTCACAGTGCAACCTGAGATGTTCCTATTGCATGAGTGAGGGACATGAAGAGCGTTCAGACAGATTCTCACTTCTGAACAAAGAGGAAATGATCACCATCATGAAGGTGCTGGCCAGCCTTGGCGTGACGAAGGTGCGCTTTACCGGTGGCGAGCCTCTACTGCGCCAGGATATTGCGGAACTGGTTGGAGAAGCAAAAAAAAACAGCTCCATAAAAAACGTAGGTCTCACAACGAACGGCCTTCTGCTCGACCGTTTTCTTCCCGACCTGATTGCTGCCGGCCTTGATGCCATCAATTTCAGTATCGATACGCTCGATCGTCGGCGATATCATGCCATAACACGACGCGACGAGTACCTGCGGGTACAGAAGAATCTCGACAAGCTTCTCGGTACAGGGCACATTGCCGTGAAACTCAACGTAGTACTGATGCGGGATATCAACAGTGATGAAATAAGCCGCTTTGTTGATTTCACCAAAGATCACGCTATAACCGTGCGATTTATGGAACTGCAACCCTTTGACGACAATCAAATCTGGCGAACCGGCAGATTTCTCGGGGCCGATAAAATTCAGGAGTTGCTGAACGCTCACTATCCCGAACTTCAGAGCGTCAATGGCTCTGCAACCGAGTATTTCAGCTATACCTTGCCCGGACACAATGGTTCAATTGCCATCATTCCTGCATTTACAAGAAATTTCTGCAGTCAGTGCAACAAGATTCGCATCACTTCGGACGGAAAAATCATCACTTGCCTTTATAACAAAGAGGGTTTGAGCCTGCTTCCGCTGCTTCGCTCCAACTCTGGCGATCAAGCTCTTGCCAACCTGTTCAGAACAGCGGTCTCACAGAAACCCGAAGACGGCAAACACTCCGCCAAAAATGCCGTCAGAACGAGCATGTCGGAGATTGGAGGGTAAGATATTTACTGACAGCAATACCCGGCACAATCGTTCCGCCCTGAACAACCCGGCAGAAGAGCCCCTCTTTTGGCATGATGCACTCTCCCGTTGCCACTTTTATGGCACACCCCGAATTGTGGCACTCCTTGCCAATCTGGGTAATCTCAAGAAGAACATCGTCACCAACCCGCAGAGAGTCACCAACGATGAGTCCCGTGAGATCGATACCCCTCGTCACTATATTTTCAGCGAACATGCCGTGATCAAGCTCCGCTATTTTATTGCGCATCCGATCAATACTTTCGCCAGAAAGAATGGATATCTGCCGATGCCAATCGCCAGCATGAGCATCACCCTCTATTCCCCACTCCTTCCTCAGGACGATCTGATTGACAACTTTTTTTACAGTTCCCTTTTTTGTACTGATACAGACAGCTTCTACAAAGCCCATAACTCATTGTGATTTGAGTGTTCACCCTGTTATATTCATTCACGAACAGGTGTGTTGATGACAAATTCGCCCTTCCCCTGACGACCGGGGTGATTAAGCCTTAAATATATATTATAGGTACCAACTAAGCAGAAATCTCTTCCTCATAACTCATGCCCGGTAGTTTTTGATCATAATTTTTTTTGTACCTTTGGGGAAAATTTCTTTCTGAAAAGCAATAATGACCTGTCGGATTTGAAGCACCTTACTGGATTATGCAATGTCGCGGCGAGTGACATCACCGGCATACTCGACATGGCCGCCGGATATAAAAAAAAGTTGATTACCGCCAATCCTTCTTTTGAGGCATCTCTTCACAAAAAACGCATTGCGCTGGTTTTTTTTGAAAACTCAACCCGCACCCGATTTTCTTTTGAAATAGCCGCTCGCCACCTTGGTGCAGGAACACTGAACTTCAGCGCTTCATCCAGCAGTGTCAGCAAGGGAGAGAGCCTGAGCGATACCATCAAAAACCTTGAAGCGATGCAGGTGGACGCCTTTGTATTGCGTCACCCCTCTTCAGGAGCTGCTGACCTCATCACCGCAATCACCTCCAAAAACGTCATCAATGCAGGAGACGGATCACATGAGCACCCGACACAGGCACTGCTCGACATGTTCACACTCCGCGACCATTTCGGAAAAATTGAAGGGCTCAGGGTGATCATTATTGGCGACGTGCTTCATAGCAGGGTCGCCCGTTCAAATATTTACGGACTTCTTGCTGCCGGTGCTGAAGTTGGCCTATGCTGCCCGGTCACCCTGATGCCTCCCGATGCCGATCGGCTCGGCGTTACTCTCTTCACCGATCTCGACCTGGCCATTGCCTGGGCCGACACGGCAATCGTTCTTCGCCTGCAACTTGAGCGGGCTACAGGAGGGTATCTGCCCTCTCTTGAAGAGTACTCTGTCCATTACGGGTTGACCGATGAACGGCTTGAGCGAATACAGAAACATCTGCTGGTGCTGCATCCTGGACCAATCAACCGTGAAATCGAAATATCCAATAATGTTGCCGACCGCATACAACCACCGGGCTATTCGAAAAGCATGCTGCTTGAACAGGTGACCAACGGCGTCGCTGTCCGCATGGCGGTGCTGAACACCCTTCTTGCCGGGTAAAACAATCTCTTGCCATGACTGCCGTTCGCTAACTCATCAACTTTTCGCTATGAAAAACATATTTCATCTCAGCAAGGCACTTTGCATTCTGACAGCGATGCTGTTGATCACCCTGAACCACGTAATGGCAGAGCCATTGCTGAACCCTACCTTCAACACGCTCTTCAAGCCGCTCCTTGCCGACCCGATGGAACCAAGAATTGCCGTCTTGCCATGGCTTGAAAAGCGCCATCTGCAGCTCGACATCGGCAGTTCGGTAGATCTCAGCCAGAACGACAACCATGATTTTGCTGCAGGTGTTGATTTCGCTACCTGGTCTCTTTTGAACCGTGGCGAGAATTTCAAATTTCCTGTTGACGCCATCGATTATCTCTTCGGCATCAATGCAAGCTGGAAAAAACCAGTCAGCATCGGCGGACTCCCTTTTGATGAATTTAGCGGAAAAATCAGGTTCAGCCACATCTCGGCCCATTTTGAAGATGGACACTATGACGGAACAACCAACCAATGGATCCAGGCGGACTGCCCGTTCAAAATTCCTTTTACCTACAGCCGGGAGTTCGTTAATTTGGTTGTAGCACTCAGCTCACCGCAGCACAGAATTTATGCAGGATACCAGTACCTCTACCACACCATCCCGGACGGTATCAACCCACACTCATGCCAGGCAGGCGTTGAAATTTCCACACCAGGCAATACCTACCTGGCAGCAGACTTTAAATTACTGCCAATCTGGCAACCATCGCTTGAAAAGACGAGAGGGTACCGGGGCACATGGAACCTGCAGGCTGGCATGCGTCTCAACAGCATAGGGCTTGAAAAAGTCAGGGTCACCTGCAACTATTTTTCAGGGATGAGCCGTCAAGGCATGTACTTCTACCGCCCTGAAAGCTATAAAACAGTAGGACTCATTGTGGATCTTTGAAAATACATTCGTTCATAACGTATCTGACGCACAATAAAGGTGTTTTGATGGTATAAAAGCAAAAAATCATCCCGGGGCAAAACGGGAAATATCTCACTTGTTCGTTTAGTAATATTTTTATTACATTTACCCATTGCAACACAACATTTCAGTTTCTGATCTTGTTCGTACTTTTTGATAAGGTCAGGAATCGTTTTTCTGGTTAATGCACACACAAAACACACACACAACCTAACGGAGAAAACAGATGAAAAAAATGCTTTCGCTTGCCGCAATGTTTGCGGTACTCTCTTATGCCTCCCCGGCATCGGCTGAATTGAAAATCAGCGGAGATGCAGCGACCCGCCTGAGAGGCCAGTTCAATAATTCCGATATTCATGGCGTTAAAACCACCAATGAGGATGATCTGAAATTCCAGTACAGGGTACGCCTGAAAGCATCTGCAGATCTCGGCGACGGCTACTTTTTCAAGACCTTGATTGCCAATGAGGAGACCAGCAATGGAGGCACTCCAGGTTGGAGCACCGTAGGCAATACAAACTCAGAAAAATTCCAGCTCGAGGTATCAAACTTTTACTTCGGACGAATGCTGGAATGCAGCCATTACATGGTTGGTCGTCTTCCGCTCAACAGCTTCAATAACCCGATTTTTGACCTTACCCTCTACCCGATTCCAACATCATTCACCAACTCAGGCGTCTATGCGGTTGATGTCCCTGTATTCCAGTGGAACTATGACCGTGTTTACGGCATGAACTATGGCGCAAAGGTTGGTGACGGTGACCTGAATGCCACTCTTGTCGTTCTTGATAACAATTCTGTTACCGAAAACACCTCACACACAGGTGACGGCCTCTTCAACGATGGCTACCTGCTCCATCTTACCTATAAAACCACCATTGGTAATGTCACTGTTGAACCACAGGCCATTATTACCTTGACCGATGCTCAGGGCGCTACCTATCAGAAGATTTCTCCAAACAGCTTCGGTGCCAATGCCACCATCCCGGCAGGAAAATCGAAAATCGGCCTCAGCGGCTTCTACACTGTCTGCCAGGACAGCAAGGGGACTGCAGGGAATACGTCTGCAAATGTCGATTACAGCGGCTACCTCCTGAGACTCAAAGGCGAGTCCGGCCCAGTCATGGCATGGGTTGACTACAACCGTACCGTTGACAAAACACCAGTCACTCCTGATGTCACCTACAACAACATCTTTGTCTGGGCACAATATAAAGTCAATGTTCACGAATCAGCTACTGGCACCTTCAGTGTAACTCCTACCCTGCGCTACCGTGCAAGTGGAAGAGATATTGCCGGTACCTCTGGTACAGATCATAACAACCAGCTTCGCACAGAGCTCTGGGCTTCAGTGACCTTCTAAGTCACGCCCTTGCCAACATAAAAAGCCGCAGGCAACTGCGGCTTTTTTGTAAATTGCATTCCTGAATTAGTATTTTTGTTTTACAGGCTCCAATCCTGCTGATAACAATTGATACATCAAGATTTTTTCACAATTTTTCACGATATTAACAGGGCAATAATTCCTGATAGCGTGCACCAACAGAGAGCTCCCTTTACACCGCAGTGGTGAGCGCTGTTCCTTTATATTTGAAGTACAGTTTTTCGTCTTGAAGACCCGACTTGCATGAGCAAGCACAATAAGTGTCTGACTGGAAGACCAGTTTTACTGTTCTTTTTGATAAAACGTCCATTAACCTTAATTATTCCAATAATTTAAATGCAACAGCGGTACTATGATTACCATTAAAAAAATCATCTGCCCGGTTGATTTCTCTGGATTGTCGCGCAAGGCGCTGCAATACGCCAACGAGTTCGCAAGACTCTCCAGCGGAAAAGTCTTTCTTGTCGGCGTTATTGAGAACGACCCAACCATCACCTATTCTCGTGGTCTTGAAAAGGAGCGTGCTGAAGAAGAACAGAAACTTGTTGCACTAATCGAAGAGGAAAAGATGGCAGGAATTGTGGCCGATTATGTCATCTATGAAGGATTTGCCGAAGAGTGCATTCTCGACTATGCAAAACGGCAGGAGGCTGACGTCATTATCATGGGCTCACACGGGCGTCGCGGCCTGAAGCGCATGATCCTCGGCAGCGTTGCTGAGCATGTGATCCGGCGCGCCCCATGCCCGGTGCTTGTCGTCAAGGAGAGCGAGCATGAGTTTATCAATTAAGGATTGCGCAACACGAATGAGTTAATGCATTACATTTTTTCATAACAATCAAAGAAAACTTTTATGGCACAAAATGTCACAAACGTTTCCCAAACCGAAGAGGTCTCCAGCACCCGGCGGGTTATTGCTGCTTCCTCGGTAGGGACACTCATCGAATGGTATGACTTTTATATTTTCGGTACGCTTGCGAAAATCATTTCCGAACAGTTTTTTCCAAAAGATAACCCGACAGCGGCACTGCTTGCCACTCTGGCTACCTTTGCTGCTGGTTTTGTTATCAGACCATTCGGCGCACTCTTTTTCGGGCGGCTTGGTGATCTTATCGGACGGAAATACACTTTTCTTGTGACCCTGGTGATCATGGGCGGTTCCACCTTTGCCATCGGTCTTGTTCCCGGCTATAAAGCCATCGGATTTTTTGCTCCGGCGATTGTCTTTATTTTACGACTGCTGCAGGGTCTTGCTCTTGGAGGTGAGTATGGAGGCGCAGCCACTTATGTCGCCGAACACTCTCCTGCCGGGCAGCGAGGTTTCTGGACAAGCTTTATCCAGACAACGGCAACCCTCGGTCTTTTTCTGGCACTCGGAGTCATTCTTATTGTCCGCCAGTCACTTGGTGTTGAAACCTTCTCTGACTGGGGATGGCGAATTCCCTTCATCCTTTCAGCGCTATTGGTTGGAATTTCGGTCTTTATCCGTATGAAGATGTCCGAATCGCCGATGTTTGTGAAAATGAAAAAAGAAGGCAAAACCTCTGCAAATCCTCTTGCCGAAAGCTTCAAGCAAAAGGATAACCTGAAAATGGTGTTGATCGCCCTTCTTGGTGCAACCGCTGGTCAGGGTGTTGTCTGGTATACCGGTCAGTTCTATGCACTCTCTTTTTTGCAGAATGCCTGTAACGTTGAATTTGTGCAGAGCAACCTGATCATTTCGATCGCGCTGCTTATCGGCACACCTTTCTTCATTGTTTTCGGTGCACTTTCCGACAAAATCGGACGCAAGTACATCATGATGGCTGGCATGCTTATCGCTGTCATCGCCTACAAGCCTATTTACCAGGCAATGTACGACGAGGCCGCACTCAAAACGAAAGTCGAGATTGTCGAGAAAACAACCATCGAAACCAAAGAAGCTGTAAAAGGAACGGACACCATCACCACAAAGATTACGAAAAAATCTTATGAAGATGGCACAACCTACAAGGAGACCGTCAAGACAACCATACCGCTTGATCCGGTAAAAAAAGCCGAACTTGCGGCTAAAGACAAACTTAAACCTGAAACAAAGAAGGAAGTAACCCTTCCCAAGAATTCTTACTACAAGATGATCGGCTTTGTCTTGATTCAGGTTATTTTTGTCACCATGGTCTACGGTCCGATAGCTGCGTTCCTGGTTGAAATTTTCCCGACCCGCATCCGCTACACTTCGATGTCCTTGCCCTACCATATCGGCAACGGTGTCTTCGGCGGTCTGGTCCCGCTTATTTCAACCCGTCTTGTTGAAGCAACCCGCCCGGCACCAGGCCTTCCGCCTGCCGATCCGCTTGCCGGTCTCATGTACCCGATGCTGATTGCAAGCGTAAGCTTCGTGATTGGCATGCTGTACATCTCCAACAAAACCAACAACATGGACGTTGAATAACCAAGAACCTTTTAATTTCATCCATTATGTCAGCAATAAAAAAGTTGTTCGGAATTGTCTGGTCACTCATGGGGATAGGAATTATCCCGCTGGTGATCATGCAAGCCATGAAAGAGATCGCAGCAAAGCCAAGTGAAGAGAACTGGATTTTCTGGTCGATTGTGATTGTTGTCCTTATGCCTATTATCGCATTCAGCCTGATTACCTTCGGGATTTTTGCCCTGAAAGGCGAGTATGATGTCCTTGAGTAGGCATTAAAACCTGCACCTGTTCTTTTTTCTCCAGGAAAAGCCGCATCTTTCGTGCGGCTTTTCCTTTGTTTGGAAGAGAGAAACCAACACCCTCTTTGATTGATGGATATCCAGGATGAATTCGAGGCCCGCACCGATATAAAAAAGGCTCTTGCTGAAAAACTTGCCACGCTGCCAACCTCACCGGGCATCTATCAGTTCAGGAATGCCAATGGTCGGGTGATCTATGTCGGCAAGGCAAAAAATCTCCGCAACCGGGTCCGTTCCTATTTCAGAAACCGGCAACAGCTCTTCGGCAAAACGCTGGTGCTTGTCACCCATATTGCAGATTTCGAGCTCATTATCACCTCTTCAGAGGTCGAAGCGCTGATTCTTGAGAACAACATGATCAAGGAGCTAAAGCCGCGCTACAACGTGAATCTCAAGGACGACAAAAGCTACCCTTACCTGGTCATTACCAATGAGCGCTTCCCCCGCGTCCTTATCAGCCGCCAGCGAAGAAAGGACGGTTCCATCTGGTTTGGCCCCTATACAGAATCCCGTCAACTCCACTCCATTCTTGACCTTATTGGCTCCATTTTTCCGTTGCGAAGCTGCAAACACCGACTGAGCGAGGAGAATATTGCTGCAAAAAAATACAAAGTCTGTCTCGACTACCATATCCATAAGTGCAAGGGGCCATGTGAAGGGAGGCTGCCAGAAGAAGAGTATCTCCTCATGATCGAAGAGATTACCCGTCTGCTGAAGGGAAAGACCTCCTCCATGATACGCTCGCTCACCAACACCATGCAACTCTTGGCCCGGGAACTGAAGTTCGGGCAGGCGGCAGAGATAAAAGCACAGCTTGATAGCCTGAAGCGCTATGCAGAACGGCAGAAGGTGGTTGCGGGTGACGGTCTCGACAGGGATGTCTTTGCGGTTGCCACCGGAGAGGAGGATGGCTGCGGTGTCGTCTTCAAAATTCGGGAGGGTAAACTACTCGGATCGCAGCGCATCTACATGAACAACACCGAAGGTGAGAGCGACGCTGGACTGCAGGCACGGGTAATGGAAAAATATTATCTCGAAACCCTTGAGCTTGTGCCTGATGAAATTCTGCTCCAGGAGCCCCTTGCCATCGACGAGGAAGAGACCCTGAGAGCCTTCATCGTGGAAAAACAGAGGGAGGAGGGGACGGAGAAAAAAACTATTCGCTTTGTAGTGCCCCAAATCGGCGAAAAGGCGCACCTGGTTGAGATGTGCCGCCAGAATGCCCGCCACCATCTGGAGGAGTACCTGATACAGAAACAGAAACGGGGCGAAGCTGTCCGCGAGCACTACGGCCTTACCGCCCTCCGGGAACTGCTGCACCTGCCAAAACTCCCGGAGCGGATTGAGTGTTTCGACAACTCCCATCTTCAAGGCACTGATTATGTGAGCTCGATGGTCTGTTTTGAAAGAGGAAAACCGAAAAAATCGGATTACCGAAAATTTAAAATGAACAGTTTCGAAGGGTCAGACGACTATGCCGCCATGGCAGAGGTGATCCGGCGTCGTTACGGTGGTTCACTTTCAACGGAGCTTCCCAGTCCTGACCTTATTGTTGTCGATGGCGGCAAAGGGCAGGTCAATACCGCTTTCCAAACCCTTAATGCCTTGGGACTCTCCATCCCGGTTATCGGCCTGGCGAAGCGCATTGAGGAGATATTTACACCACAGGCCCGTGACCCCTTTAATCTGCCAAAAACCTCTCCGGCACTCAAACTGCTCCAGCAACTGCGTGATGAGGCACACCGCTTTGCCATCACCTATCACCGCCACCTAAGATCGGAAAGAACCCTGAAAACAGAGCTTACCACAATCAAGGGAATTGGAGAGAAAACCGCATTCATACTGCTTGAGTATTTTGGCTCCGTTGACGGTGTTGCTCAGGCAACCCTTGAGGAGCTGACGGCAGCGGCGGGAAGAAAAACAGCGGTGGCTCTCTACCGTTTTTATCATCCATAAATGTTCTTCTTCAAACCCCTGTCCGTTCCCTGAAATATTTTTCTTAATAAAATTCTGTTATATTTGCTAATGTGCAGTATGAATCTGTGAATAGAGAAACTCTTTACGATTGCTTATGAATGTGCCTGATTTTTTCGATGATAATCGCCATTACCAAACGGGTGCATCAGGAAAAGAACAACCCGACCTTGATGACCTTGATTCCATGTTTGATTCGGAGGATCTGCTTGACCGGGTCATCCAATATAATGAAGAGGGGTTTCAGCTTGAAGCGCTTGCTGTTGCCCGTCGTCTTGCCGTTATAGCACCCTTTAACACGGAGACGTGGTTCTACCTCGGTAACTGCCTGACGCTCAACGGCTCTTTTGATGAGGCTCTCGAAGCGTTTCAAAAAGCAGTCGTCTTCAGTCCGATGGACAGCGAAATGCGTCTGAATCTGGCGCTTGCATGGTTTAACACCGGCGACCATGATGAGGCGCTCAGGGAGCTTGACGATATGATTGTCGACTCCTCGATTGAAAAGGAGTACCACTATTACCGGGGCATCATCCTGCAGCGGCTTGAGCAGATTGAAGAAGCAGAATCGAACTTCGAATACGCTCTTAAGCTTGATGCAGAGTTTGCTGATGCATGGTATGAGCTTGCCTACTGCAAGGATGTTCTTGGCAAGCTTGAGGAGAGTACCTCATGCTACCGTAAAACGCACGATCACGACCCTTACAATATCAATGCGTGGTACAATAATGGCCTTGTTTTGAGCAAAATGAAGCGCTATGACGAAGCGCTCGACTGTTACGACATGGCCATCGCCATTTCCGATGATTTCAGCTCGGCCTGGTATAACCGGGCAAACGTTCTTGCCATCACCGGACGTATTGAGGAGGCGGCCGAAAGCTATCTGAAAACACTGGAGTATGACCCTGACGATATCAACGCCCTCTACAATCTCGGCATAGCCTACGAAGAGCTTGAGGAGTACACTGAAGGAATTATCTGCTATCGCCGCTGCATCGAGCTGAGCAGTGATTTCAGTGACGCATGGTTTGCCCTTGCCTGTTGCCATGAGGCGCTTGATGAGTACGAAGAGGCATTTATGGCTACCAGGGAGGCTTTGAAGTTAGCTCCTGAGAGCATCGAGTTTCTGCTGCTCAAGGCGGAGATCGAGTACAATCTCAACGATCTTGGAAACTCCATTGCGACCTACCGGCAAATCATGACACTTGATCCGGAAAATCCACAGATATGGGTCGATTTTGCCATCGTGCTCAGGGAGGCAGGCCAAATCAATGCCTCCATTGATGCGCTGCAGCAATCACTGAAGCTTCAGCCGCTTTCGGCCGATGCCCACTTTGAAATTGCCGCCGCCTATTTTGCCATGGGCGACAAGCTCAGTACACTGAAGGCGCTGAGCAAAGCATTCAAGATTGACCCAGAGAAAAAAGAGCTGTTTCAAAGCACCTTTCCAGAGCTTTATCAGCAGGATTCTGTCCGTCGGATGCTTGGTATTGCATGAAGAAAGCAACAAAAATCCTTGGCCTTATCGGTCGTGCTGTTGATTATTCCTACTCTCCGCTCATCCATAACAGGGCTTGCGAGCTGCTTGG
>CAIMHT010000022.1 GCA_903840935.1 uncultured Chlorobiaceae bacterium | reverse complement strand
CAGTTCGACCGTGCTGTAGCTGTCATTGATAGAAATATGGCCAACCGATTCGGGATCAAGACCCACTTCGTTGAGGATAGCGCCAAGAATATTGCCTGCTTTCACACCATGCTCACTGCCAACTTCAAGACGGTACCTCTGCTTGCCTTCATCGCCATAGGTCTCGCCCCTGCTTTTTTTTCGTGCAGGACCACGATCCCTCTCTGAACTGCGCTCTCTGTCGAAACCACGATCTCTGCCAGTTCCATCACGATCGTCGTGAGACCTTTTCTCAGGCTTGTTAGATAAAAGAAGCGGTGTTTCGCCCTGAACCATTGCGGCAAGCGCAGCCGCAGCCTCAAGTGCAGGCACATCATGCTCATGACAGTACTGCTCAATAAGGGTTGTAAAAAATCCAAGATCTTCAGCGGCAATAGTATCGGTAATTCGCTGATTGAACTTTGCAATCCTCTTGTTGTTAATGACCTCCGTTGTCGGAAGCTCCATCAGCTCAATGCGGCTATGGGTTGCCCGCTCAATGGAGTAGAGCATGTTTTTCTCTCTTGGAGAGACGAACAATATGGCATCGCCGGTGCGTCCGGCACGACCAGTACGTCCAATGCGGTGCACATAGGATTCGGTATCGGAAGGAATATCGTAATTGATCACATGGCTGATGCGTTCAACATCAAGACCTCGTGCGGCAACATCGGTTGCAATAACAATGCTTAGTGTTCCGTTTTTGAGTTGCTCAACCGTACGTTCACGCTGGTTCTGGGGCATATCGCCGTTCAGGGCGGCTGCACCATATCCCCTTGCCTGAAGTTTTTCGGCAAGTTCAAGCGTCATGGTTTTTGTGCGAACAAAAATGAGCATACCGTCAAATGGCTCAACTTCAAGAATTCTGGTCAGAATGTCGATCTTGTGACTTCCACCCACAATCCAGTAACGCTGACGAATGGTGTCAACCGTTGTGGTCTTTGTCTGTATGGTCACTTCCGCAGGATTGTTCAGATACTTCTGGGCAATGCGACGGATTGCTGACGGCATGGTTGCCGAAAAAAGAGCAACCTGACGACCTTTCGGGGTCTGGTCAAGAATCCACTCAACATCATCAATAAATCCCATGCGAAGCATTTCATCGGCCTCATCAAGCACAAGGCATTTCAGCGATGCAAGATTGAGTGAGCCGCGACGCATGTGATCCATGACACGACCAGGTGTACCGACAATAACATGCACACCACGCCGGAGCATGCGAAGCTGAATACCATAATCCTGACCGCCATAAATAGGGACAACATGAAAACCCTTGAGATGTTCGGCGTAACGCTGAAATGCCTCGGCAACCTGTATGGCAAGCTCCCTTGTCGGGGCAAGCACAAGCGCCTGGGGCTCGGCATGTTCAAGGTCGATATTGGAGAGAATTGGCAGGGCAAAAGCGGCCGTTTTTCCTGTGCCGGTCTGTGCCTGCCCGAGGACATCACGTCCACTGAGAATAAGGGGAATTGTCTGAGCCTGAATTGGAGTAGGGTTTTCATACCCGACATCTGCAAGTGCCCTCATTAAGGGCTCTGCGAGTTGAAGGCCGAGAAAATCCTTCGGCAATAATTGCTGTTCTTTCATTGTAATTTTCCTTTTCCGGAACATTGATAAAAAAGAGCCTCGTACGAGGCAGGAGTGGCAGCAATGCAGGAAAGAAAAAAATGAAGAATAGTTCTCATCAACCGAAAACACCCGGGCAACTTCAGACAAGCTGAGTGCCATCGTATCGTCACAAACGCTGAAAACTTCCGGCCACGGCGACCACTGAGTTTCCCTGCGTTCTTTCTTAGCATATTATACCACGCATGTAAAACGCCTGCAATGTATCATTTTTTTTACCAAAAGCAAATTTATTTGCCAAAAACCGGCATTGCGGGAAACCGTTGCCTGAGACGGCGAAAATAATCAGGGCTGTCGATGCACTCCGGATTATCGGGTTCAGTACAGGGTATCTCGGCAATCCTCCATCTTCCGTTGCTTTTATGGAGAAGTGCGTAAAAATCCTCATACCGGCTCCGACCATCCCTCGAACGCGGAAGGGTATGTACCCACGCCCACCCTTTTGTGATGTCCATCCTCTTAACCACAAACACCACATCAAAACCATGAAGTTCTGCGACCTTCGCGCGCATGACATCAAGCACCTGCATGCGTTCAGCGCTTCCCGGCGAAGGAGTATGAAAATCCGCGTGAGAACGACTCCCCGCCAAAGCTCCACAGGGAGTTGCAGCACAGAAGAGAACAAGCATGCAAACAAGCATGCATCTGCAAATCATCAGAATTGATTGATAATTTTGTAAAAAACTTTAAGCTTTGAATAATTTTACAATTTTTTCTTAAAAAGAGAAATGTGGGAATGCTCTGCGGGTGACTTTTTATTACCTTTCGGCTTACTTATGTGAAAGAATACTATCATTATGAATGGTTTGGCCCTCTCTTTCTACACCCGGCTCTTCCCCATGCTTCTCGGCACAGCAAAATTCTTCAGCGCCCTGCACCCCAAGCTCCAGACTTTTTTCAGGTTAAGGAGAAGCCTCTTCAAAGAGCTGGAGCAACAAATCCATAAACTCCCCCGCTCCTCCTTCCGATTATGGGTTCATGCTGCATCGGTCGGTGAATTTGAACAGGCTCGTCCGCTCATTGCTGCACTGAAAGAGAAGCACCCGGAAATCACTCTTTTTGTCTCATTTCTTTCTGATTCAGGCTACAATGCCCGAAAAAACTTTCCTGATGCTTCAGTCGTATTCTACCTTCCCTCCGACACCAGGGAGAATGCAAAACAACTGCTCTCGCTCCTCAAGCCCGATCTGCTTCTTCTCATGCGCTACGACTTCTGGCCAAACCATCTCCTTGAAGCAAAAAGATACGGCATAACGCTGATCCTTGCCGCAGCAGTACTCCAGCATGGTTCAACCTACTTCAACCCCGTTCTGAGGGGTTTTTACAAAAGCATTTTTCACCTCTTCGACCGAATCTATACCGTATCTGAACAAGATACGCTTGCTTTCCAGCAGATATTCAATTATCAACATGCAGAAACCGCAGGTGATCCAAGATTTGACCAGGTCTTTCTGAGAAGCAGGAACTGTGAGAGAATTGATCACCTGAAACCGCTGTTTGAAAACCGCACCGTACTGATTGCCGGAAGTGTCTGGGAGAAAGATGAGTTTCTGCTTCTTGATGCATGGCAGGAGCTTGAGATAAAACCGTCCCTTCTTTTGGTGCCACATGAGGTAAATTCCGAAAAGATGGCGCAACTCTACCATGAGCTTCAAAGCCGTTCTCTTGATTTTGTGCCGATATCAACCCTGAACAAAACATTCGATCCTGATCGACAGATCCTCGTCATCGACCAGACCGGCTATCTTGCTGAACTCTATGCACTCGCATCTATGGCCTATGTGGGAGGCGGCTTCGGCGTTAATGTGCATAACACCCTTGAACCGGCAGTCCACGGCATTCCGGTACTCTTCGGCCCACGCTACCACAACTCCCCCGAAGCAGAAGGACTTGTTGCTGCAGGCGGCGCTGCTGTCATTCACGATCAGAAAGAACTCGCTGCTGCCCTGAAAACCCTTACAACCAATACTCTCCAAAGGGAAAAAATCGGACAGAAGGCTTCGGCATTTGTTCAGGGAAGCATCGGTGCTACGACGATCATAACAGCGGGTATTGAGCATTACTACGACGAACGAACATGCTGTTGACCCTATTGTACGATTAAGGCGAACTTATCAAGAATATGCCTTATTGAAAAGTAAGTACACAATATCAACTACGTCCCCCTTTTCCTGACATAAGAAAAACCCCTCCTGACGAAGGGGTTTTTCAACAAAAAAGAGCAATAGCCGTACTCATCATGTAATCGTCATTCACTATACCAATCAAACGACCATTATCCCTCTTGTGCGTCTTGTCAGTGACAAAAGCTTACTTGGCTGCTTCAGGAGCGGCCTCTTTCTTGACTGCTGCCTTTTTGGCCACAACTTTCTTTGCTGATTTCTTTTTGGCAACCTTTTTCGGCGCTTTCTTTTTGACGACAGGAGCATCTGCTTTGGCTTCAGTTGTTACACCTGCCTTGGCAGCCGTTGCGCTTTCAGCATAAGATACACCACCAAACATCCCGACCATAGCAAGAGAGACGATAACTCCAGCAATAAAATTCTTTTTCATAGTTCAGGTTATTTTTTGTTTTCAAGTAACTAAACAGAGGCCTTTCATTTGCCTTCCTGTCTATTATTACGAGTTATACTGCGTTTTCTTTCAAAAAATATACAACCTGCTCACGTGCGTTTGAACTTCTTTACACCCAAAAAGAACGGCCAATCGCGCTCTTATTTGAAAAACGCGTTTAGCATGAAGGAGTTTCGAATGCACATGTCAACGGTTGCTGAAGGGTGGCTTTTCATTCAGTTTCATCGCTCCGATCCTCATCAGCGCACGGAGCCAGAAAATGAAAAACTCTGGACTCAATAGAGAAATGCACGGTGCGGAAAATCAGGTTGTGAACGCCGTATATTTTTACGAAAGCAGCTTGACCAGAGCGGTTGGGTGAAACGCAAGCCCCATAAGCCCGGCAAGCGCCATCACTATTCCAAAACCAGTAAAAAGCCATGCCAGTACCAGAAGTTTTCGCTTACCGGTAAGAGCTGTAATCGCAAGCATAGCCAACGCAATAGAGAATGTGGCATCAGAAAGGTCGAACTGGTCATCGCGGAAGTTAAGATCATCGTATTGCTTTTCGAACGACTTTGCCTTCAAAATCAAACCCTGTTCCTCTTTTTGATAACGAGCAATGCTTGCCTGATAATTGTTCTGCTGGGCTGACAGCTCAGCATTTACCTTTCCATAGCCCAGCACATCCAAAGCCTTTACCTGGTTCAATCCCAGCTCAGCCATATGATGCTTGATCTTTTTCGACTGGTATTCGTTCCAGGAATCAACAGCATCGGACTTGGTCTGAAGCATAGCCTGAACAATATTGTCGTCCTTTACTTTCGTAATGGCCATGAATACTGAAATAAGAGATACGCTTATAGCTACCCAGTTATTGAGGCGGTTTTTTGCAATGGAAAGATCGAGTCTTTCCTGAAGATCATTCACCTCTTCCACAAGCTGCTTATTTTTATTTTATAATGAAATAACTGTTTACCAAACGACCTCTTCATAAGCGGATTTGGCATAGCGGCACATCTTGAATCCCTACATGGATTTAAAAAAAGCAAGAGAGAGTTCCCGAACTCTCTCTTGCAACTGTCATCATCAATCAGAAAATCAGTTTCTCACGCCTTGGTCATGACGGGCTTCGTGATGACGGGACTTGATGTCATGATGTCTTTTGCTTACCACGACATGCCTGTGACTCTTTTTATGCGAATGGCGTTGATGATGGCTACGGCTGTGACCAGCAGCACGCTCAATACCAGCATGTGCGCCTTCTTTCGCCTGGGCATCAGCAAGAGGGGCGCCAAGAAGCATTCCGGCAATTCCGACAAACAATAAAATGTTTTTTTTCATCATAATTCTCCTGTTATCATACTTGTTTAATGGCGAGCAAACAGTTCTCACCGTGATGCTTCAGGACAATCCTGTAACATCGTTTTTTTGGGGGGTTGTTCAGAATAAAAGCAAGTAATAACGACATACTATAAGAGAGGCCACTCCTCATGAAGCGGCCTTTCATATAATAAAGAGATCAGCATACATGACAATCTCTATCGTTCTTCTCCACATCAAACACTGCGCAGTTCTCGTGTGCTTCCTTTCAGATTCAAAGCCTTACTTGCCTGCTGCAGGAGCTGCCTCTGTCTTGACTGCTGCCTTCTTGGCAACAACCTTCTTTACTGATTTCTTTTTGGTAATCTTTTTAGGAGCTTTCTTTTTGACTACAGGAGCTTCTGCTTTGGCTTCAGTTGTAACACCTGCCTTGGCAGCCGTTGCGCTTTCAGCATAAGAGACACCACCAAACATCCCGACCATAGCAAGAGAGACGATAACGCCAGCAATAAAATTCTTTTTCATAGTTCAGGTTATTTTTTGTTTTAAAGAAAAAAAGAAGTCATTCACTACCCTTCTTGCCTATTATACGCGCCATCACGAGCTTTCTTTCAAAAAACATACAACCTGCTCACTTACTTTTGCATTTCTGCTCATTCTGGAATAAACCTCGTGCAAGGAATCACCAGAGTCGCAGAAAAAACAATAACGCATTGAAATCAAATAACTTTTGTAGCCGCATTATTCTTTATCGGGGTTATTTTTTGTGACGGTTTGACCCGCTTATGATATCTCTTCTCCCAACCCTGTATTGAAAGTGCCTGAAAAGTTCTTTTACCTGTTTTCACTCCTGTAAGTTTCATATATTTTCCCGGAGCAATCGGGGTCTTTGGACGCACCTCGGCTTTACTGATATCAACACTCCATACGGCCTTGTCAAAGTCAATTAAAACAATAATATGACTGTTTTTATCGATCTTGATGATCTTTCCGCCAAGCAATCCTCTCTCTGAATTCGTCCAGCGTTGTTCATTGGCATATATCAGCTTATTGTAAACATGAACATTTTCGACAAGGTAACGGTGGATATACTGGCCAATATCGACGGTGTTAAGAGCCGTGCTGAGCACAAGGCTTGCAAAGAGGGAGGCCACAATAACCTTGGTTGCTGAATAACGGTAACCTTTTCTTGTGTGCCGGAACCCTAAAAATGCAATCAGGATAAACAGTGCAAGAGCGACAAGCCATAAATAGGGTATACTTGCAATAACATCAGCAATGATCGGACGCTCAATGAAAAATCGGTTGATATAGTCATGATCTTCAATAAAATCATGATCCAGAAAAACATACATTGCCGTTGCCATAGATATGGCTCCGGTGAGCACCGAAATTGCCACAAGCATCCAAAACCCTAATCGCTTTACAAGAAAGTGCCAGCGTGGAATCAAAACTGCCTTTCTTTTTTCTATCTCTTCCAGGATGAATCCTGATCTCGCATTCTGCATGTACCTTACTGCTAACTCTTTTCAAGATAAATTTTGATTTTTTTCTTTGCCCTGCTTATAAGCGTTGCAACCGTCCCTTGGGGAATCTGCAGAATATCAGAAATCTCCTCGTAGGATTTTTCTTCAAAAAACTTCAGCACAATAACCTCACGATACCGCGGCTCAAGCCGATCCACGGCTTCCTTTATTTCCAAAACGGTATGCCGCTGCTCCTTCTGATCACTTAAACCTACATCATCAGCAATAGTTTCAAAACGAAAAAAATCCTCTACCCTCGTTAGTACGCCCGGACGGCTCTTTTCCTTTCGAAAATAACTGACTGTTTCATTATGTGCGATTCGGTAGATCCACGATGAAAACTGAAGCGAATGATCATAGTCATTGAGATGGACAAAGGTCTTGATAAATATCTCCTGCAACAGATCCCTCGCAACGCTTGTCTCCTTGCATCCAAGACGGGAGATATATCGCAAAAGAGGTGCTTCATATCGATCAACAATCGCGGCGAATGCCTGTTTGTTTTTAATCGTCTTTGTAACCAGCTCCTGATCACTGAACTGCTGCCCTTCTCGATATAATGGAGTATCGATCATATCTTGCTAAAAAAGATCCTGTAGTTCGCTATTTCAATAGGTAAACGAGACTCTAAATCCCTGCATGGCGGCCAGTTCCATTGACACTGATACCGGTTTTATTATCGGCATGTTTGTTTCCATTTCGTTTGAGCATAACAGCCATGTAAAGCACAACAGTAAAGTTAACCAGGATAAACACAATTTTGATTCCGTTAACACCTTTAACAAGCTCGTACAGTTCAATCGGCAAATAAACTGATCCGCTTAACAAGGCAAACCATTCCGCCCATCGCCTTGCAAACCATAGTCCATAAGCCTCAACAAACCGCATGGAGGAGTATAAACCGGCAAAGAATGCCAAAAGCAGTAGACGAGCATCCGTCAGGTTGCGGGAGGCCTCTATAAAGATCCTGGGAATATTTTTTGCTGGATTGAGGTGCAGGTGACCAACAAGTTGTTCTGCTACGATCTGAATATTCTGATGAAATAACGAAAACAGAGCTACACCTGCAAAGAGTACCAGCACGCCCTTGCAAGCTTCAAATACCGCTACCACCCGGAGTGCACGGCCCATCTTATCGTTCAAAGCCATTCACAGCAACGTTTTGTCAATAAGTTAA
Source organism: uncultured Chlorobiaceae bacterium (assembly GCA_903840935.1). Classification (GTDB taxonomy): domain Bacteria; phylum Bacteroidota; class Chlorobiia; order Chlorobiales; family Chlorobiaceae; genus Chlorobium. The sequence goes on along the minus strand of CAIMHT010000022.1, from coordinate 6,628 downwards.
TCCAGACGGGGCTTGATACCCTTGATATCATGAAAAGAGACAACACCGAGCAGACAATCATTGTCATCAGTGATCGGAATTGCCCGGAAGGAATAACGAAAAAACATGTCAACAGCATCATGAAGTGTGTCGTCCGCGTTCAGCGTGATAAGACTATCGGTCATAATTTCACCAAGAGTCTGCTCCGGATCGGCCTCGATAAGCTCCCTGATATCGACTACACCCTGAAGCGTGTTGTTGGTATCAACGACATAGACATACATGATGACATCCATATCGCCGGCAACAGCACGGTAATTGCCGATGACATCCTTGACAATGGTCTCGACGGGTCGTTTGATAACTTTCTGGGTAGAGTAGAGCATGATGTTTTCATCATTCTGGTCGATGATCTGCTGAACCCTCTGTTTACTCTCACTATCAACAAATTCGATAATCTCATCAGCGTCAGAAGCAGGAAGTATCGAGAGTATTCCGGCAACCTGTGCGGGGCTCATTTCGTTGATTAAACCAGCTGCTCGCTCTTTTTCCATTGAGCGGATCAGTTCCCGCTGCACCCTCGGTTCAACCTCTTCAAGGGTATCTGAAGCGAGTTCCGGTTCAATCTCGTTGAAAACTGCCAGGCGTTGATTACCCTCAAGCTCTTCAAGGATATCGGCAAGATCAACAGGGTGGATGTCATTAATATTTTCCTTGAGCACATTGAGCTTGACGTTACCCTCAAAGCTTCCAATGGTTTCCGGCAATGGCTGAACATAGAGCCACGAAATACTGGATCCCTCCTTGTATCGGGCAAGATAGTTGGCAAGCTTTTTAAAGCCCATCCTGCGGAGAATGCGAAAACGATTGAAATCCACTTCGCTGACAAAAAGCCTTTCGCCCTGAAAAAGAAGTTTAACATCATAGACCACTTCAATTTCATGACCATCCATATCAAGAATTTTCTTGTCGAGGATATAATCTTTCAAAAAAATGTGGTTATTGATCGGATCAAGTTCATACCCTTCTGTGCTGGTAATTTCCGAAACAATCTCCGTATTTGAAATCAGGGTAATTTTCTCCCAGGGAATCAAAAGACGAGAATCACCGTACGGGCGGTGAACAAGCAGGTGCGTTACTTCGGGAATTTTGCCTGCATTCTCCTGTATAACAAGGTCTTTAAGCTTGCCGATTGAGTTCGATTTGAGATAGATCCGGCGACCAACAATTTCGCTCAGAAAAAATTCACGATCCAGGACTGTAACCATCGGCATCTCCCTTTTTATAAAACATTCATAACCGTTATGAATTTATAGACCATCAGCACCACCAGAAGAAAAAGATAGATGCGGAGTACCGCCAAAGAAAATTTGACTGCCCGCGACATTTCAACTTTTGGCTTGGCATAGCGCTGGTTGATCTCACGGATTTTGTTGATAAACTGATTGATCGTCCTCATGGCCTGACGCCTTTACTGGAAAAGATTAGGAAAAAGTGCACTGACGCCGTACAGGGTTGAGAGTATAATAATTGAGACAACAATAATGGTACTGACAATATTCTGCAACCGGGTATTGGCATACTCCCCCATCGTCTTTTTATCGTTGAGCAAAAGTATCAGAAAGACCAGCGCTGCAGGCAGAAGCGTGACCGCAATAACCTGGACAAAAAGCGTAATGAGCACAAGCGGAGCTCCCGGTATCAGGGGAACAACGCCGGCAGTCGCCAGGGTAAAGAAAAAGGAGATATAAAACCAGGGAGCTTCCTTCACCTTGGTGTTGAGAGAGTGGGCCCATCCAAAGATTTCACCAAAGGCCCATGAACTTGCCAGCGATATACAGATGGCCCCGAGCAGACCGGCATCAAAGAGCCCAATGGCCATGAACGCACCGACATAGTGGTTCGTTTTCATCAACAACTTTGCGGCAGTGGCAGCATCATCGATTGGTGTTCCATGCAAAAGGGTACCTGTTACAATCACAATAAAAATAGCAATTGAAACGGTAATGATTGATCCGATAAACGTATCAAGCTTACCCATCTTGATGTCCTTTTCCTGCAATCCCTTGTCAACAACTGAACTTTGCTGGAAAAAGAGCATCCAGGGCGCAATGGTGGTACCGATATTGGCCATGAGCAGAAAAAAAAGCTCATTGGTAAGACCGCCGGGAAGATTGGGAATAAGTCCCTGACCGGCAATGTCAGAAAGTGACGGGTTAACCATAAATGCCGCCGGAATATAAATCAGGTTCAGCAGGCAAAACCCCAATGCTATCTTTTCCCATGTCCAGTAGCGCCCGTTCAGCACAATAATGCTCATGAGCAAAACAACGATGATCACGGTCAGCCAGGCAGGAACTCCAAAAATACCGAGCGCTGCCGTCATTCCCACAAATTCAGTGACAAGCGTCAGCCAGTCAACGATCATAAGATCAAGCAATGAAAACCATCCCCAGAAAGCGCCAAAACTTTCAAAAATTGCCTCAGCATGTCCCCGTTTGGTCACCGCTCCCAGTCTCACCGTCATCTCCTGTACATAATAAGCCACTGGAATGAGGAGAAGCAAAAACCATATCAGGTGATACCCATATTTTGCGCCCGTGGCAGCATAGGTTGTAATTCCGCCAGCATCATTGTCGGCGATCATCACTACAAGGCCAGGGCCTGCAATAACAAGGTAAAGGCGGACGGCTTTCCAGACTTTTTTGAACTGGTAGTAGAGAACGGAAAAAAAATCCATATCCGTTGAGTTGGACGTTGACAAAACCCGGCATTGATATCAAGACAGAAAGGGGAGGCATCGAACTTATGGTCTTTTTTCAATACCTGGTCAGGGACGCTTGTCTGCATTGAAATGAAGCGAATGCAACTCGTTCAGACTCACCAGTCAATCCGGCGAAAATCTACCATTCTTTGCCCACTTTACAAAGAGATTTTTTTATACACTGATGGCGGCGCAAGTGAGAGGGAAATGAGGTAAATAAGGTAAATAAGGTAAAAGTGATGGAGTCGATCAGAAAAAAAAATGATTAGGAAATGCCAAATAAAAACAATAGAGTTCACCATTAAATTATTAACAATTGTGACCGAGAAATCATCAAAATCCCTATAAAAAATTATCAGAAATGGGACGTATTGCAAAAAAGTTGACCGATCTTATCGGCAACACCCCTCTTCTTGAGCTTGGAAATTTCAGTCGGGAACATGAGGCCGAGGCAACGATTATTGCCAAACTCGAATACTTCAACCCCGGAGGCAGCGTCAAGGATCGCATCGGTTTTTCAATGATCGAAGATGCTGAAAAGCAGGGATTCATCAACAAGGAGAGTATCATCATCGAGCCGACAAGCGGCAATACAGGCATTGCCCTGGCTTTTATTGCAGCAGCCAAAGGGTACCGCCTGATCCTTGCCATGCCTGAAACGATGAGTATTGAACGCAGAAACCTCCTCAAAGCTCTCGGTGCCGAACTGGTTCTGACGCCCGGATCAGAAGGAATGCTTGGCGCAATCAAAAAAGCCAATGAACTGCACGAAAAACATCCGAATTCATTTATACCGCAACAGTTCAAAAACCCGGCAAATCCTGAAATCCACCGTACAACAACTGCCAAGGAGATTTGGAACGACACCGATGGTAACGTCGATATTTTTGTCAGCGGCGTTGGCACTGGCGGCACCATTACCGGTGTTGGAGAGGTGCTCAAAAAGCGAAATCCTGAAATTAAAATTGTCGCTGTTGAGCCGTTCGACTCACAGGTTATTGCTGGCGGCAAACCAGGCCCACACAAAATACAAGGCATTGGCGCCGGGTTTCTCCCCGATATCCTTAACAAAGAGGTTATCGATGAAATTATCCCGGTAAAAAACGAAGATGCCCTGCGCACCGGTCGTGAGCTTGCCAGAACTGAAGGACTTATTGTCGGTATATCGTCAGGTGCTGCCGTTTACGCTGCCCTGCAACTCGCACAACGCGAAGAGAACAAGGGAAAACGTATTGTCGTCATTCTCCCCGATACCGGAGAGCGATATCTCTCGACACTACTCTACCAGTTTGAAAATGAACCCGTCATTATTTAATAAACAGGCCGTTTTTGGTGCTCAAAACATATTGTTCATCAACAACTTTTAAACCATAGCTCAACTATGTCAAACGCACAACAGGAACCAAACAGTCAATTACAGCGCAGTGTAACGACCACCGTAGCAAGAAATCTGGCGAATACGACCAAAACCGCTCCCCAGATGAACTCCATAACCCCGAGATGGCTCCTAAAGCTGCTCCCGTGGGTTCATGTCTCATCCGGCACCTACCGCGTCAACCGCACCAAGATCGAACTGCAGAAACCCGAGCGCATCGACATTGATTTTCATAGAGGCATCGCATCATTCAAGCCGGAATCCCTGAAAAGCATTCCGCTCTTCGCTTCGTTTGATGACGAAATCATCAGCAACCTGGCAAGAAAGTTTGTGCTTGAAGAGGCCGGGCTTGGCAACACCCTGATCCTTGAAGGCGAAGACCGCCATAAAATCTTTATCATTGCTCACGGCCAGGTCGAAATTTTAAGCAAGGGGCTTCACGGTGAGGATCTTCGTATCGCCCTGCTTTCGGAGGGTGAATATTTCGGTGAAGAAGACCTTGTCTCCGACAAGCCATCGTCGGTCACCATCCGCACCATTACCCCTGGTTCCTATTTTTCACTCTCCAGCGTCGATATCGAAAAACTCTTCAAAGAATCCCCGTCACTGAAGGAATCTTTTCAGGCTTCGGTCGAAGAGTACCTTAAAATCCGCTCGACGGTCAACAAACATGGCGAAAAGCACATTGACCTTATTGCCGGTTTCGCTGAAAATATCGAAATACCCGAAACTTATGTCGATTACTCCAACAAACCCCGTGAGTACTCGCTCCAGGCCATACAGACCGTTGTCCGTGTCCACACAAGGGTGTCTGACCTCTACAATGAGCCCTACAACCAGATAGAGCAGCAGATGCGCCTGACGATCGAGGGCATCAAGGAGCGTCAGGAGTGGGAATTCATCAACAACCGGGAGTTCGGCCTGCTCCATTCTGCCGATCCCGGACAGCGCATCAGCACCCGCTACGGCACACCAACCCCGGATGACCTTGACGATCTGCTCACCAAGGTTTGGAAAAAACCGGCCTTCTTTATCGCTCACCCAAAAGCCATTGCCGCCTTCGAGCGCGAATGCACCTGGCGCGGCGTTCCACCACCGACCATCAATCTCTTTGGAACTCCTGTCCTGACCTGGCGTGGCGTACCACTTGTTCCGTGCGACAAGCTTGAAATCAACAAAAACAACAAATCAGCTCACGGCACAACCAATATTATACTCGTCCGTGTCGGCGAAAATGAGCAGGGTGTCGTTGGACTGCATCAGGCCGGAATACCCGGAGAGATCAGCCCAAGCCTTTCAGCAAGGCTTATGGGACTCGACAAACTTGGCGTCGCCTCCTATCTGCTTACGCTCTACTCATCACTGGCCGTCCTGACCGATGATGCACTGGCTATCCTTGAAAATGTTGAAGTGGGCTACTATCACGATTACGAAAATCGCCAGACAGCCCCTAAAACAAAATAGAACAGCGACAATAAACTACTAAAGAGAGAGACTCTTCCCGGAAACAGAATCCAGGAGTTTCTCTCTTTAGATTACTCTTGTACTTATGCCAAATCACCATGAGCAACCAAACATAACAGGAATCGGAAGTGATATCATCAGTCCGGTGTTCATTGCACAGCTTGCAAGCCGTCTGTTCAATGAACTGCCTGAAGCTGGCACTGCGCCAAGATATGAAACCGATGCCGCAGGAACACCTTCTTCGGCTGCTGGTACTTTACATGATAAAACTGTTCTCGCTGGGGATTCGGGTGCTTTGAACTTTCCGACCACTCTGCAACAGCAGGATTTTTCCGGGACATCGGTTCTTCCTTTAAGTTTCGATGGGCTACCAGTTGAACCAGAGCACGATTTCTATTTTTTGCCCGGTACACCAGAAAAAAAACAGGAACCACTCGGCCATCACGCCAATAAACTGACCGAGCAGCAGAACTATTCTGACAATAAAAACGGCTCTTACGGGCTCGACCAGTTCATTCAGCGTACACTTCCGGCGAAACCGGATGACGCTGATAATAGTGCACCATTTTTCACCACACTGAATGGCGGTCTGCCGGCTGAAGAGACGTTCTCCTTCAACCTGCTCTATGCTGCAGCTCAAGACCCCATATCGACATCAACTGCCCATCAGAGTCTGAACCCGCAGGCTGCTGTCACCCCTGAGGCTTTTTCCGCCAACCAGTTGCAGGAGCAGCTTCCAGAACGGCCAAATTCGACTGGCGCTCCTGCGGACGGTCAATGCTACGGCGCACAGCTCTATCGAACGTTTGAACAGGAACAGGGAAGCCCTGATCTGGAGGCAGTATTTCGCTCCCTTCGCGGCATCCTGAACCTGCAATCAGGAGATGTTTTACAGCGTCCCTTTCCGGGAACCGCTGACCTCTCATCACCTACGCCGCCTGAACTGCCCGGAAAAGCTCCAGCTCCAGTCTGGCCAAAAGGAAGTCCGGAAACGCCAGGCAGCAGAGCGTTGCCCTTCAGTTTGCCGGATCTTCCCCGAGAGCCTT
>CAIMHT010000021.1 GCA_903840935.1 uncultured Chlorobiaceae bacterium | reverse complement strand
GTCTGCCCTGTCTGCGGTGTTGACAAGACGCTGTTTGAGCTGGAGTAAGCGACCGTTATGGTTGGTTAATACCCTTCTGCAAAAAGCCGGATGACGCAGTGCGGTGCGCTCATGATCACCATCCGATCAGGGCGCACCTTTCCTTCCACTCCCGGACGGTTTTTCAGGCATTGTTTCATCTCCATTACCCAAAGAATTATCACCTTCAGAAAGCTTGCTGCCACTGCTGTCTGATGAGGCTGACTGCTTAAGCAGATACTCTGGAACACCGATCAGAACCGAATCAACAACGGCTGTGCTATCAGGCGTAAGGGCCATTACCTCCCTGTAATCAGGCACGACAATTCCCCTCTTTCGCATGATGGTATAGATAATATTGGAGCGATTGCGGACATACCGTGATGAACCCGTTGGGGAGTAGAGAATCGGATTGGGAAGAATCGCTGCGAGCTTTGATGCCTGTCGTGCCGTCAAACTGGCCGCGCTGATACCGTAGTAATGGTGGGCGGCCTCGCCGATACCGAAAATACCATCACCCCATTCGGCAACATTGACATAGAGTTCCAGAATCCGGCGTTTGGAGAGCGTTTTTTCAAGTCTCCAGGTAAGAATGGCCTCCTTGATTTTACGTACCGGATTTTTGGAGGGAGAAAGGTAAAGATTTTTGGCGAGCTGCTGGCTGATGGTACTGCCACCCATCTTGAATTTCTTCGCCATAATATTTTTCTCTATAGCCCGCTCAATCGCCTGATAATCAAACCCCTCGTGATGCCAAAACTTGTCGTCCTCACCAATCAGGACGGCCTTGATGAGATTCTGGGAGACCTTGTTCAGCGGCACCCATTTCTGCTGGATTTTTTTATCGTTGAGTCCTTCTCGTTGCCACTGGGCTTCACGCGACTCCATAAAAGCCGTTTTTGCGGGATTTTCTTCCACAAGCCGTCCCACATCGGGATAAACGAGGTAGCGTGCTATATCGGCAACAAACAGCAGCAACAGAATGGCGAAAAGAGTTCTGAAACGCTTCATACTCATGGCTGACAGCTTTACCTGCGAATACATTAAAACGAGAAGTGCTATTGAAACAGTGGCAGCTTAAAGAAAAGTGCCCTCGGGCAGACTCGAACCGCCGACCTACAGTTTAGGAAACTGTTGCTCTATCCACTGAGCTACAAGGGCATGGTGGTGAATTTACGACTTTTAAGCAAACATGCAACCTCCTCCCTCACTTTCTTCCAAACATCTTGTCGAGCTGGTCAAGTGAAAGCTTGATAATGACCGGTCTTCCATGAGGGCAAGAGTAGGGTTCACGGGTAGCAAAAAGATTGTCGATGAGTGAGCGCATCTCTTCAAGTGAGAGCTTCTGGCCTGCCATGATGGCATTGCGGCATGAGTATGATTTTGCAAGGTTGTCACGCTTTTCAAGCTTGAGTTTTGATGCGTTGTCCTGATATTCGGCAATCATATCCTGCAAAATCGTCACTTCGGTGCCCGGTTTGACATCCTGGGGAACCCCCTCAATCATGATGGTTTTATTGCCAAAGAGCCTCAAATTAAAACCAAGACGGTAGAGATCGTCACGGATCTCCTCAAAGATCTCATACTCCCACGGACGAAACTCCGCCTTCTGGGGAAAGAGCAACTGCTGGGAGTTTGGAACGTTCTGGTTCATGACATCAACGGCACGCTCATAGAGCACCCGTTCATGTGCCACATGCTGATCGATAATCATCAGCCCGGTCTTGATCTGGCAGATCAGGTACTTGTTATGCAATTGCCAGATTTTTGGCTCTGAATTTTTCGGGTTTGGGACCACGTCGTCATCATAGAGTGGAGCAAGCAGAATAGAAGAAAGCACCTCATCTCCTTCCTGTAACCCGCCTGTCGGCAAAGCATACCCGGCGCTCGCCTGCCGGGGAAACATTTCAGCCTGATGCAATAAAGGGCTGTGTGATGCGGCGGGTTCACCAGATGCCCCTTCACGGTAATTGCGATAGAGGTCTCCTGTTGTGATAGAACGATGGGGAATATCAGGAAACGAAAATTTCCTGACTGGAGATTCCATACCCTGACCGGAGTTGACCTGCTCACTTTCTGTGACGGCAAGGTCAGGAGAGAAATCGTGTAACTGAATGGCCCGCTTGACAACCGGATAGAACATGTTGCGCACATTGCGCTCATCATCAAAGCGGATTTCAAGCTTTGCGGGATGCATATTCACATCGACCCGTGAAGGGTCAATGGCAAGAAAAAGCAGCACAAAAGGGGTTTGGCGCTCAACGAGCAAATCACCATAAGCCTGCTGAACAGCCTGTGAGAGCATCCTGTTCTGGACAAGGCGGCGATTGATAAAAAAATATTGGTCGAGTTTCCGGCGCTTCTGCATTGCAGGCTTGCCCAAAAAACCCCTGATGGAGAGGTAATCATTCTCCTCGGAAAGCTCAATCATGCCAGCGGCAAAATCATCACCATAAAAAACATTGAGGCGCTCCAGAATATCCGGGCGTTTGACATGAAAGAGTTCCTCGTCATCACTGTACATCCGCCACTCGATTTCCGGGTAGGCCAGCGAAAACGACTTGACAATCTCAAAAATATGGTTGTACTCGGTAGCGTTGGATTTCAAAAACTTCCGTCGGGCGGGAACATTATAAAAAAGATTCCGGACACTGATGGTCGTTCCCTGCTCACCCTGAACCCCTGACTCCTCAGCGAGTACTCCACCCTCATAGCGGAGCCTCAAACCAAGCGTCTCTTTTGCCGTACGGGTTTTCAGTTCGAAATGTGAGACCGAAGAGATACTTGCAAGGGCTTCACCCCTGAAGCCAAGGCTTTGCAGCGTATCAAGATCCTCAACCTCGGTAATTTTGCTGGTTGCAAAACGCTCAACCGATAAAAGGGCATCCTCACGTACCATTCCCGCACCATCATCAACAATACGGATCAGCTCTTTTCCGGCATCCTTGATGGAAACCGTTATCCTGCTGGCTCCGGCGTCAATGGAATTCTCAAGAAGCTCCTTGACAACCGATGCCGGGCGCTGAACGACTTCACCGGCCGAAATTTTGTTCGCAACTTTATCAGGTAATCTTGCAATTCTTGCCATACACTATCAGGAGAACGATTTTCTTTGCACAAAAGGGCTGAAAAAATTTTCAGTGCTTCAAGTTATCGATAAAAAAGCTCCCTTCTTGCAAAAATGATAATAAATCTTGCAATTGGAACACCAAAGCCAACGGAACCGAAGTTAACCCAGTCGCAAAAATTCCCATAACTCCCTCAGGACTGCTTCACTGAAACGGAGCTTGTTCATCTCCCGATCTCCATGCATGAAAAGTGTTTTGGAGAGCATAACACCCGAAGTTTTTTTTGCAATAGCCAGGCAGAGCATACCGAGCGGTTTTTCCAGAGAGCCCCCCGCAGGACCGGCAATACCTGTGGTCGAAAGGGCAAAATCGGCCCCGCTTTTTTCAAGGCACCCAACGGCCATAGCCCGAGCAACCTCTTCACTCACCGCCCCGAACCTGTCGATGATCTCCCCAGGCACTCCGAGACTCCTCTCTTTTGCCTGATTGCTGTAAACCACAAAACCCTGAAGAAAATAGCATGACGAACCCGGCACATCGGTCAATCGGCTTGCCACAAGGCCGCCTGTGCAGGATTCAGCAACAGCGACCGTCATCCCTCTGGTGGTCAGCATCTCGCCGATTGTCGCTTCAAGCGAGACTTCCTTGGTTGCGTAGACAAACTTCCCTGCCCTCTGGACAATGGCCTCAACAACCGTGCGGTTATCACGCTCAACCTCCACCTGCCCACAACCAAGAGTACTGATCATCAGGTTGACACCAGCAGCATGAGGCAGATAGGCGAGAGTTGTCCCTGCGGGAAGGGCATCTTCAATATCGACAAGCATTTCGGCAAGCGTTGACTCACCGATACCAACCGTTTTAATTGGTGTATGACGAATAACGGTATCTGATAGTGCAGCTAACCAGGGAAGAACCGTGAGTTCCATCATGGCCTTCATTTCGGACGGCACACCGGGCATCAGTACCAGGAAGTGGTTCTGAAACCGATCCGGACAACAAAGCATCATCCCTGCAGCAGTGCCTTTCGTGTTGGCAATGACATGAGAGCCCTCTATCACCATAGCCTGATCACGGAGTAACTCCGTCATCTCCACTCCTCTCTTGCCTGCCCGGGAAACAACGTTGGCAAAAGCCTCCTCGCTCAGTTCAAGCCCTCTTCCGAGGAGATGCCGCGCAGCCTCTTTGGTCCGGTCATCGCGTGTCGGCCCAAGACCTCCTGTAACAAGCACCATGTCTGCCCGTTCAAGCGATTCGGCAAACACCGCAGCAATCTCCGCTTCATCATCAGAGCAAGCAACAACCCTGCAAACCGGCACCCCTATACCGGCAAGAGCTTCGGCCATAAACGCAGCATTGGTATTGACCCTCTGCCCTTTCAGCAATTCATCTCCGACAGAAACAATTTCTGATCGCATAAATCATTCTCCTCAAACAAGATAACTTGCAATACGCAGGATATCGGCAAAAACGCCTCCTGCCGTAACCTCCCCTCCCGCACCGGGCCCCCTTACCACAAGCGGAGTTACACGATAACGCTCGGTAGTAAAAACCACCATATTTTCAGATCCGCTGAGGCCGGCGATCGGACTTGCAAGCGGGATCCTCTTCACCCCGATGGAAGCCTTGCCATCCCTGATTTCACCAGCATAGGCAATCGTCATATCCTCTTTGGCAGCCTCAGCTATGGCGTCGGCATACCATGCATCGACACCCGACAAACGGTCAAGAAACTCCGCGACCGGCATCTCGCCACGATACTCCCCGGGCACAAGGCTCTCACAAACCACATCACTATACTCCAGTGTAAAGCCAAGTTCGCGACCGAGAATAAGGAACTTCCTGGCAAAATCAGCTCCGGAAAGGTCATCCCGCGGATCAGGCTCGGTATAGCCCGCTTCCTGTGCTCGACGGACAATTTCACTGAAACGCCCCCCTTTGCGCAGCTCATTAAATATAAAACTCAACGTGCCTGAAAGCACTCCCTCAATGCTGATAATCTTGTCGCCGCTGTTTTTCAAGTCATTCAGGGTGTTGATAATGGGCAATCCTGCGCCAACATTGGTTTCATAAAGAAAACGGGCATTACTTTTCTTCTGGGCATCCCGTATGCTCCGGTAAAGCGGCAAGGGAGCAGCCATACCGAGTTTATTGGCCGTCACAACAGAAATATTGGCACGCAGCAGGTCAGGATAAATTTCAGCAACCCTTGAACTGGCCGTACAGTCAACAAAAATGGTATTGTGCAGGTTTCTCTCCCTGATAAGCTGCAGATAACCATCAATATCTGGATGGTCAACTCTTGGCACAAGGGCCGCCTGCCAGTTCTGGAGGTCTATACCATTACTGTCGATGGCAATTTCCCGTGTATTAGCCATCCCGCAGACCACCACATCAAGGTCATTTTCCTGCTGCAAATTGAAACGATGGGCGCTGATTTGGCCAATCAGGCTTTTTGCAATCGTACCGGTGCCGGCAATAAAGAGATGCACCTTGCGCTGTGAAAGGAAAAAAGATTCATGAATGCAGTTCAGCGCCTTGTCCTCATCATGGGCATCAATGACCAGAGAGATATTCATCTCATTGGCACCCTGCGCAACAGCTATAACGTTGATACCGTTTTTGCCGAGTGTTTCAAACAATTGGGCAGAGACTCCCGGATGGCCTGACATATTATTGCCAACGACAGCGATAAGAGCGAGGTTGCGACGGATCACAAGAGGCTCAATCTGACGGGATTCTATCTCTGCGCTGAACACCTCCTCCAATATTTTTTTCGCTTTTGCTGCCTGGGAAGGAGTAATGGCAAGGGTGATCGACTGCTCGGATGAGGCCTGTGATATGAATATGACATTGATCCTGTGGCGGGCCAGACAACTGAACAAGCGTGATGCAATACCCGGCACACCAACCATACCGCTTCCCGACATGTTCAGGAGCACAACCTTATTGATCGAAGAGAGCCCTGTAACAGGCAAGGTGCGGCTGATCTCTGACGGAGTGACACGCTCAATGCGTGTACCTTTTGCATCGGGGTTGAAAGAGTTTTTGATCAGCAGGGGAATACCCGCTTTCATGGCGGGCTGAACAGCGAGAGGGTGGAGGACTCTGGCACCAGCATGAGAGAGTTCCATTGCTTCCGCATAACTGATATAGGGCAAAATCCGGGCATCCCGAACCCGTTTGGGATCCGCACTGAAAAAGCCGTCAACATCACTCCAAATCCAGATTTCTTTGGCACCAAGTGCAGCACCAAGAAGAGATGCGGTATAATCAGAACCGCCTCGACCAAGCGTCGTCGACGAACCATCTGGCGCAGCAGCAATAAATCCGGTCACGACAGGCACTCCATCAAAAGAAGCAAGTTGTTTTTTGATCTTGAGTTCCGATGCATGGATATCGACCCGGGCATCAGCATAATTGGCGTCGGTAACAATCAGTTTGCGTGCATCAAGGGAGAACGATGCAATACCGCGCTCCTGCAGGTAACGGCTGACTATAAGGGTGGAAAGACGTTCACCAAAACCAAGCACCGCCGCCTGACTTTTTTCAGAGAGCTCCCTGAGCAGAAAAACACCTTGCACGATATCGTTCAACTCTGAAAGTTCAGAACGAAGAGTAACGGTGACATCGTCAAGAAGTGCTCCCGCAAAGAGCTCTCTGGCAATTGAGCGATGAAGGTGGTCAAGTTCATCAAGTGAGCTGCGATAGCCAATCTCGCCACCGCAAGCTTTCGTGGCTGATTCAAGCAAAAGATCCGTAACACGGTGAATAGCCGAAACCACCACAATCAGCTTGCCATCATGCAGCGCATCGGCAATAATATCAGCGACTTTTTTAATCCGCCCGGCTGACCCCAGAGAAGTACCTCCAAACTTGTATATCTTCATGCTCCCGCCCATGCCTGTGAATTAAATATGAAAAGAGACTGGACAACCCGATCATTAAAGGTTAAAATATAAATCATTTCCTGAATGAGTGGCAACAGGCAAAAAAAAAGCGCCTTTCCAGGCGCTTTAAATAATAAGTAACATCAAAGAGAAAATCAGTTTGTCAAGGCATCAGCACCTGAAACGATTTCACTCAACTCAGTAGTAATCGCGGCTTGGCGTGCGCGGTTGTAACTGATATTAAGCGTCCGTAAAAGTTCCTTGGCATTTTCAGTTGCAGAATCCATCGCCGACATGCGGGCCGCCTGCTCTGCTGCATTCGACTCAAGCATCATTCTCCATATTTGTGTATTGAGGTGCTTCGGAACAAGCACATCAATGATTGCCGAAGGAGATGGCTCATAAATATAATCACTGCTGCTCTCCTTGCCGGAAGTTTCAGGTGCAATAGGCAGAATCACTTCCTCCCGCAGGTTCGGCGCAAGCACCGACTTGAATTCATTGTAGGCAACCACCACCCTGTCAACCTCTCCACGCAGATACATGCCAGAGGCGATATCAGCAATCTCTTTTGCCGTACTGAAATCAAGGTGCTGGAAAACAGCAGAATAACCCTTGACGATCTTGTACTCTCTCTTCCTGTAAAAATCAAACCCGCGACTTCCGGCACAAATAAGGCTGACTCCGCCCTTGCTGTGAATGGCGGCATAATCCTCATGAATGATTTTATGCGCAAGCTTGATGGCATTGGTATTGAACGCACCGCACAAACCCCTGTCGGCAGTAACAAGAATCACAAGAACCCTGTTAACCTCCGGACGAGCGGAAAGCAAGGGGTTGAGAGAAGTATCGACCTTTGCAGAGAGGGAGCCAAGCATCTCCTTCAGTTTCTTGGCATAAGGCCGGGCCATTACAGCCCGTTCCTGGGCCCTTCTCAGCTTCGCAGCAGCCACCATCTTCATCGCCTTGGTAACCTGCTGCGTAGACTTTACCCCTTTGATTCGTACACGTATATCCTTTAATGTAGGCATGTATTACGGGACTGTTAATAAATTGCTTGAAAACCAATCACCTCTCTCTCTTACGCCTTGTTCTTTTCCTTGAAAGTGGTCACAAATTTGACCGCAATCTCCTTGAGCTTGCCTGCCGTATCAGCCTCAAGCGCACCGCTCTGGGCAATTTTAGCGAGCATGTCACTGTGCTTGATCTCAAGCATACTGAGGAACTCTTCCTCAAACTTGCGGATAAAACGCAAGTCAACCGAATCAAGCAGACCCTGGGTACCAAGGAAAATAATGGCAACCTGTTTTTCCACCGGCATGGGAATATACTGGCCCTGCTTCAGGATTTCGACAAGTCGTGCACCCCTGTCGAGCTGAGCCTTGGTGGTTTTATCGAGATCGGAACCGAATTTCGAGAAAGCCTCAAGTTCACGGAACTGCGCCAGGTCGAGACGAAGAGTACCGGCAACCTTCTTCATCGCCTTGATCTGGGCGCTACCACCAACACGGGAGACGGAGATACCAACGTTGATAGCAGGCCTCTGACCGGAGTTGAAAAGATTCGATTCAAGAAAGATCTGACCATCGGTGATGGAGATCACATTGGTCGGAATATAAGCCGAAACGTCACCTGCCTGTGTTTCGATAACCGGTAGCGCAGTAAGACTTCCGCCTCCCTTGACCAGTGGCCTGAGAGCATCAGGAAGATCGTTCATTTTCCTTGCGACCTCAATATCATCAGTTATCTTCGCAGCTCTTTCAAGCAGGCGGGAGTGTAAGTAGAAAACGTCGCCAGGATAGGCTTCACGTCCAGGCGGACGACGAAGAAGCAGAGATACCTGACGGTAAGCAACAGCCTGTTTGGAAAGATCATCATAGACAACCAGGGCATGACGACCCGTATCGCGGAAATACTCACCAAGGGTAGCGCCAGCAAATGGAGCGATAAACTGCAGCGGTGCAGGATCGGATGCCGTCGCAGAAATAACCGTAGTATAGGACATCGCATCATATTTCTCCAGGGTATTGACAACCTGGGCTACCGTCGATCCTTTCAGACCGATAGCGACATAGATACAGAAGACGCCCTTGCCTTTCTGGTTGATGATGGTATCAATAGCCACAGCAGTTTTTCCGGTCTGACGGTCACCAATGATAAGTTCGCGCTGCCCGCGGCCAATCGGGATCATCGAGTCAATAGCCTTGAGACCGGTCTGCAGTGGCTCATGTACCGATTTGCGGTAAATGACTCCAGGAGCACGACGTTCAAGAGGAAGGCGAATCTCTGTTTCAATGGTGCCTTTGCCATCAATTGGCTCACCAAGAGGATTGATGACCCGGCCAAGCATGGCCTCACCAACCGGGATTGAAGCCAAAATACTGGTTCTTTTAACCGTGTCGCCCTCTTTTACAAGATTTGATTCACCAAACAAGACAGCGCCGACATTGTCCTCTTCAAGGTTTAAAGCCATCCCCATCACGTTGTTCGGAAACTCCAGAAGCTCGCCTGCAGCAACCTTCGATAAACCATATACACGAGCAATACCATCGCCGACCTGCAGCACTGTCCCCACATCATACACCTCTGCTTCAGACTCAAAACCGGCAAGCTGCTTGCGAAGTATGGATGAAACCTCATCAGGCCTGACTGTTGTAGACATATCTTATTCCGCTTGGTTATTTGTTAAGAAAAGAGAAAGATTCTGCTTACCTTCTTTTTAAGTC
>CAIMHT010000020.1 GCA_903840935.1 uncultured Chlorobiaceae bacterium | reverse complement strand
TGTGCTAATCAGGCAGCCATTGCATACGAATAATCGTCTGCATGTAATGTTTGCATAGACTTCTTTAACGAGTCCATCCATGCTGAAACTCGGAGTGCAACTCCATCTTACACCTGCCCTGTCAAAAGCCTGTCATCCCCATCTTGACAAAAAACAATGCTCCGATAGAAGCAGTACCTATATATACTTTTTCGCTCAATAGAACAACAACTATCCAGCAGCTTTAATTCAAAAAAAACATCAGTTCAACCCGGGAAGCTCGGGAGAGTTGGCGACAAGCTGGTACTCTCCTCCCTTGGAGCGCACCGTGCGGCCCCACATCCTTTCGTAGGCGTCACTGAAAATAATCTCCTTCGATGCCCGCGCAGTGTACCAAGCCCCCTCTTCAAACTCCGCTTCAAGCTGTCCGGCGCTCCAGCCTGCATAACCAAGAAAGAAGCGGATCTCGGAGGGCAGCATGACACCGGTATTGAGCAGATAACTGAGCTCGTTTTTGTCTCCTCCCCAGAAAAGCCCTGGAAAAATCTCAAGTGAGCCATCAATGAGATCACCCCTTGAATGAAGAAAATGAACGGTATCAGCCTCAACAGGCCCACCCCTATGCAAACGCTCTTCGACCTCTTCAAAGCCGGATATGGCTTCACAAACCTTGAACTCCATCGGACGATTCAGTATAAAACCCAACGAGCCGCGCTCATTATGCTCACACATAACCAGAACAGTCCGCTTGAAACTCGATTCAAGCATATTGGCTGAGGCAAGCAGAAGTTTTCCGGCTTTAAGCTTGTCAAATTCGTTTACCATTTTTCTCTCTCAGGTTTCTTGCTGCAAATAGTTAAGCAACTCCTCAGCATGTTGGGCCACACTGACCTTCGGCCAAACATGTTCGATAACACCCGCCTCATTAATCAGATAAGTAACCCTGCTGGTACCCATATACTCACGTCCCATAAACTTTTTCAACCCCCAGACACCATACGCTTCAACAATCTTTCTGTCGGGGTCGGAAACAAGACGAAACGGGAGGTGGTACTTTTCAGCAAACTTTTTGTGCCTGCCCTCATCATCAACACTGACACCAAGTACCTCCACCCCTGCAATGTTAAATTTAGGGAAATTATCACGAAAAGCACAAGCCTCCTTGGTACATCCGGGGGTATCATCCTTCGGATAAAAATAGAGCACAACCTTGCGGCCACGGTACTCTTCGAGCGTTACCGTCCTTCCATCCTGATCTTTTGCCGATATGGCCGGGGCAATCGCACCCTCTTGAAGTATTGACATTGGTGTGAATGATACTTATTCTGTTTATAAAAGTGTTCTTTTTATTAAATCAATCACCACAGCAAAAAGTTTCTTTCCTGAACCATGAAGCAATACTCATTCTGTCCGATATGCGGCACAAGCCTTGACCGGGCCATGATTGATGGCCGCAACCGGATGTTTTGCCCATCATGCTTATGGGTGCACTATATCAACCCCCTTCCTGTGGCAGTCGCCTATACCCTTAACACCAGGAACGAACTCCTTGTCATCCGCCGGGCTCATGAACCGGCACTCAATGAATGGGCCCTTCCGGGAGGTTTTCTTGAAGCTGGCGAAGAGCCGCACGAAGGATGTCTGCGTGAACTGATGGAAGAGACCTCTCTTGAAGGGAAAATTGATCGTCTGATCGGTATTTATCACCGGGAGGTTGAGCTGTACGGTTCGCTCCTTGTTGTTGCCTACAGGGTCGTGGTTGCTGATGACGCCATAACGATCAACCATGAACTTTTCGAAGCAGATTTTTATCCCCGCCATCTCATTCCTGAGGTGCGCATCCCCTTGCACCGCCAGATCATCACCGATGCCGCCCTGCACGACTCCGTGGACGGAAGCTGCTGATTCACTCCCGGGAAGAGAGCGAAGGATGCAGGGTATCGTAGACTTTTGTTGTCAACTCCCTTACTGTAAAGGGCTTTCGTAAAAGAGTCGTCCACTCGTAAATCTCTCCATGGGTGGAAATAATGTCTGCGGTATATCCGGACATGAAGAGCACCTTGATACGCGGACAGGTCAAGAGGATTTTGGAGGAAAGATTACGACCATTCATTTCAGGCATGATAATGTCGGTAAGCAAGAGGTGAATCTCCCCCTCCTCTTCTTCGGCAATCTTGATGGCTTGCGCGGGCGAACCTGCCGTCAGCACACGGTAACCCTGTTTCTGAAGGATCAGTTTACTCAGTTTCAGAATCTCATGTTCGTCGTCAACAATGAGTATGGTCTCCTGACCGAGCTTGACCGATTCGGCCTGTTGCCCTCTCTTGACCGACAGATCACTGCCACGGTATTTCGGTAAATAAACAATGAATTCCGTCCCCTTGCCAGGGGTGCTGGAGAACTTGATCGAGCCGTTATTCTGTTTCACAAGACCGAAGACCGTCGAAAGACCTAAACCAGTACCTTTACCAACCTCCTTGGTTGTAAAAAATGGTTCAAAAATATGCCCGGCATCTTTTTCTTCTATACCACAGCCACTATCACTTACTGAAAGCATGACATATTCACCAGCAGGGATTTCTGTCCAGTCAACTGCTGAGGATTGCTGAAGCGTTACATTTTTTGTTTCGATGACTATGGTGCCGGTCCCCACTATGGCATCACGAGCATTAACGCAAAGATTGACAAGGATCTGGTCAAAGTGGGATGAGTCCATAGTGACAGGGGAGAGATTTTGGCCTGGATGCCAAACCAGCTTGATATATTCACCAAGAAGCCGACGAAGCATATTTAGCATATCCCCTATGAGGACATTAAGGTCAAGAACCTTCGCAATCAGGGGCTGTTTTCGGGCAAACGCAAGTAATTGTTGTGTCAGATCGGCTGATTTTTCGGCCGCTTTGATAATTTCCTGCAAAGCTGCTGTGAGTGATTCATTATGATGACTGTCAAGTAATGACATTTCAGCATGGCCCCGAATCACACAAAGCATGTTGTTGAAATCATGGGCAATACCACCAGCCATCCTTCCAACCAGCTCCATTTTCTGCGCCTTGACCAGCTCATTTTGAATCCTGCGTTCCGACAACTCGGCCTGCTTTCTGGCAATAATATCCCAGGCAAAACTTGCCAAGGCCGATAAAAGTTTAACATGTTCCTGATCATAATCATCAGCTTTATTGCCAATACCAATAATGGCCACGATCTTTTCGCCATGCATGATGGGCACAACCAACTCACGTGTTACCTTGGCATGGCCGTTCGGCATCCCTTTGCGATTTGGAAGTTCGTCGTAATTGTTATGGATCAGAGCCCGACGTTCACGAACAGCATCAGCCCAGACTCCCGCATCATTAAGCGGATAGTGGCCTGGACAACCCTCTGCCCGGCAACTATTTTCTTCTGTACTGGTTGACCATACCTGCAGAGAAATGGTCATCTGGTCTGCATCAAGAAAATGAAAAAAGCCAATACTGCTTTCTGTCAACCTCTCCGCTTCGTCAAGCGTAGAGCGCAACACCTCTTCAATCGAACAGGAGTCAGGCAGCAAAAGCAGACGGAGGCGGAATTTAGTGACCGCATCATTGCGCTTTCGTTCAGTAATATCAGAGATCAAGCCGATTAAAGCAAAAAGACCATCTTCATAATACGAGTGTACATGTGCCTCTCCATCAAATATTGACCCGTTTTTTTTGATGTATCTGAATTCATATACCTGAAGAGTAGAGGGTTGCAACAAAGCGTCATTGAAAATGCCCATTAATCGAGGCCGTTCATCTTTAACAATAAAATCAGAAATTGGACAGCCAATAACCTCTTGGGAGGTATAACCGAAAATTTTTTCAACCGCTGGTGACACATAGGTTAATTGACCAATATTATTGGTAACAAACACCATATCCGCCATTTGTTCAGTAATGGAACGGAACTTTTTTTCACTCTTGCGCAATGCATATTCTATCTGCTTGCGATCGGTAATGTCGATGACAATGCCAAGCATCTCTAATGGCATCCCCTCCGCATTACAAACCAATCTCCCTCGCGACATGAGCCAGTGCTCGCTGCCATCATTATGCTGTACGCGCCACTCAACATTCAAATCACCACCCTTACAGGCGACTTCCGTTACCTGTCGCACAACCCGTTCCCGGTCATCAGGGTGCAGTGTCTGCCGCCAGGCCTCAAAGGAGGGTGAGCACTCGTTTGGATCAAGGCCGTAAAGCTGCCATAACTCATCTGACCATGTCGTGTTGTTTGTCTGAATATCCCATGTCCACGATCCTGATATGGCGGCATCCTGAGCCAGACGCCGTTGCTCTTCACTGTGCTGTAGCGCACGCTCTTTTTCAGTCCTTTCTATAATATCGGTGATCTGAATTGCAATCAGATTCAGCAGTTTCAAAACACGATTTTCAGTATGGTGAAGAGTACGGAAATAGGTGGTAAGTATGCCAAGCGGCTTTCTGCTGCGACTCACCAGTGGAGTTAACTGAAAAGAGAGTACACCGTCGGTAAGATGAGCCTGAAACTCCTTTCTGCCCCAAATAAGGGGACAGGTGGAGATATTCTCTACCATAACCTGCTCTCTGAGTTGCAACACACTTTCGCACAGGCAGTTACCATCAGTGGGGTCATGGCTGCATTCCTGAAGAGGAGGGAAAAAACCCTGCTGGGCAGTGATTTTAAGGAGGCCTGATTTTGAATCAACGAGACGGATACTTCCCATCTCTGCCCCGGTAATAGTACATGCCGCATCAATAACCTTCTCAAAAACCACTTCCACATTACCTTCACGAACAAAAAGCCCGGAGATTTCATGAAGTTTTGTCATTGCCTGAAGATCTTCATCAAGAGCCTCTTGCGCAACTCTCAAGCTCTCTTCCTTATGCTTGAACTCGGTAATGTCCTGTGAAAAAACAACCAACTGGTTTACCTCGCCATTCAAACCAAAAAGAGGACAAATATGGTGGATCTTCCTTCCCGGAAGCAGGCTGTCACCCTCCAGATCACCCTCAAAAGAGATCTTTTTGCCAGTGCGCAACACTTCCGCAACCCTGTTTCGTCGATAATTCGCCACATCAGGAGGCAACAGGTCGAAAGCATTTTTACCAATACAATCTGTCAAACTTTTCCCAAAGCGTGCAGCAAAAGGCTCATTGGCCTCAAGCACGACACCCTGCCGATCCATGAGAAACATGGCTTCAGGAATGGCATTAAAAAGAGCACGAAGGTTGTGCTCCGTTGTCTGCAGCTTGATTTGACTCTTTTTTTTCATTCAAAGCTCCCCGACTTTCCAGCAGGCCGCCTCATGACCCGCTTCATAAACACGCAGTTCAGGCTGTTCGCAGCGGCAGCGGGCAGCGGCATGAGGGCACCTGCCCGCAAACCGGCACCCTTCAGGCAAGTTGACGACACTTGGCACGTTGCCTTCGATAACATGAAGCCGCTCTTTTGAAGAACCGAGACGGGGAATGGAGTGCAGCAACCCCCTGGTATAGGGGTGCAGCGGATTATTGAAAAGCTGCTGTACCAAACCCTTCTCGACTACTCTTGATGCATACATGACAAGAACCTCTTCACAAAGCTCGGCCACAACCCCAAAATCGTGGGTTATGAGCATCACACTCATCCCGGTGTCACCCTGAAGCTTGCCTATAAGATCAAGAATCTGCGCCTGGACAGTGACATCAAGCGCTGTGGTCGGCTCATCGGCAATAAGCAGCTCGGGATTGCAGGAGAGCGCCATGGCAATCATCACTCGCTGGCGCATCCCGCCCGAAAGTTCATGGGGATAGGATAAAAAACGATCAGCAGGGTTTGGAATTCCAACCAGATGAAGCAATTCAACAGAGCGTTTTTTCGCCTCAGCATGGCTGACATCACGGTGAATGAGAATCTGTTCCATAATCTGGCTGCCGCAGGTAAAGACCGGATTGAGCGAACTCATCGGTTCCTGAAAGATCATGGCAATTTCATTGCCCCGCAACTTGCGCATCTCATCTTCAGAAAGTTTAAGCAGATCCCTCCCTTTCCAAAAAATCTCCCCTCCCGCAAAATAACCGGGAGGCATGGGCACAAGACGCATCAGAGAGAGCGCCGTTACCGATTTTCCGCACCCCGACTCCCCGACAATTCCCAGCGTACGGTTGCGGCCCAGCGAAAAGCTCACACCGTCAACGGCTTTTGCAACACCACTCTCCGTTGAGTACCAGGTTCTGAGATTTTTCAGTTCAAGAATTTTTTCCATATATAACAATCTTATATCCCGCAGGCGCTGGTTTTAAAGATTCCGTTGGCCGGAGTCAAGCATGAAAATATGGTTTGTACGCTACATATGAAAACGTTATCAGATTCAGACCTTCAAAGCAGTCCCGTCAGTAAAAAAAATTCCGGTTTTCTTTTTGATACCATCAGGCAATCAAGTCCATACGCCTTGCTGAAAAAAGCACCGGCAACGAGCCTGCCCGGCAATAAAGGAGAGTATACCCCAACCTCTATCTCCGGCATTCAAGGATCACTCGCTTCGATCATTGCCGCAGCACTTTTTACTGACCACCCCTCATCACTCATGATTCTCTGCGGCCAGAACAGCTTCGAGCGCTATGAAACTGATTTTGCTGCCCTTCTGCCAAAAGAGAGCATCTGCAACACCTCAGATGAGCTCTCCCTCTCAATCGGAGCGCTCTCAACCAAAAAAAAATCGGTCATTCTCTCCTTTTTTGATGATCTCGAAGTTACCCTTTGCCCGCCAGCCGAAGCCGGGAAGCGGATTTTCCGGCTGACAACCGATCTCAAAGCAGGATATGAAACATTGAAACGCTTTCTTGCGGAAAACAGCTTTGAACTGAGGGAGTTTGTTGAAGATGAGGGAGAGTTCTCCGTGCGCGGCTCAATCATTGACGTCTTTCCTTTCGGGGCGCAGGAACCCTTGCGGATAGAGTTTTTCGGCGATACCGTCACCTCACTGCGCGTGTTTGATATCAACAGTCAGCTTTCCGGCAAAACCGTGATGAGCGCAGATCTGACCGCCAGTTTTACCGATGCCCTGAACAGCACGACAGAGGCTGAAACAACCATTCTTGACTATCTTGATCCCTCAACGATCATTATTATTGATGACAGCGCGGAATTTGCGTTACGGGATAACCATGAGAGCATGACGAGAGCGCTTTCACGCTTCCGCACCATAAGAATTGACACTTCGGCCCCTTCAGCAATCGATTTCTGTTCCAGCCCGCAGAAAAAACTGAACGCCAATTTCCGCACTCTTGCAATCCTGCTCCAGCAGGAGAGTGCAGAACACAAAAAGCCCCTTTTTGCAACCAGCTCACGCCGCGAAATTGCCGAGTTGACCGATTTTCTTGCCGAGGAGATATCGAACTCAAAAAACACCGGCCAGCTTGAAGCAAGCTGGATTCCGCTCAACCTCCACACCGGCTTTATCTTCGGTGATCTTGACCTCTATACCGAATCGGACATCTTCGGCAAGCTGCACGCCCACAAGGCGCACCGAAAAAGAAAAATTCGGGGCATCTCACTCAAGGATCTCCAAAAGCTCAAAGTGGGCGACTATGTTGTCCATGAAGATTACGGCATCGGAATTTTCTGCTCACTTGAAACCATAACAGCAGGAAATTCCGAGCAGGAGTGTGTGCTTGTTGAATACGCAGGAGGAGACAAGCTTTTTGTCAATATCCAGAACATCCGGCTGCTGTCGAAATATACGGCTTCCGAAAGCTCTCTCCCGGCCCTCTCAAAGCTTGGCAGTTCAAAATGGGCCGCCAAAAAGGATAAAGTCCGCAAGCAGCTCCGCGATATTGCCATAAATCTGATCAAGGTGTATGCACAGCGGAAAATGCAGAGCGGCTTTGCCTTCGCTCCCGACTCTATCTACATGCGTGAATTCGAAGCCTCGTTTATTTTCGACGAAACACCTGATCAGCTCAAGGCAATTCATGATGTCAAAAAGGATATGCAGGAACCACATCCGATGGATCGGCTGATTTGTGGAGATGCCGGTTTTGGAAAAACTGAAATTGCCATGCGGTCGGCATTCAAGGCGGTTGAATCCGGCAAACAGGTTGCCGTGCTGACTCCGACAACCATACTCGCCCACCAGCACGCAGAATCCTTTACCAGAAGGTTTGAGAATTTTCCGATTTCGATAGCGGTGCTCAGCCGCTTTGTGACACGCAAGGAGCAGCAGGAGATCATTAAAAAAATAGCACTCGGAACCATTGATATTGTTATAGGGACGCATCGGCTTGTCTCGAAAGATGTGCTTTTCAAGGATCTCGGCCTCCTCGTCATTGATGAAGAGCAGCACTTTGGCGTGGAGGTGAAAGAGAAGCTGCGCGAACAATTCCCCGGGGTCGATACACTCACCATGTCGGCCACCCCCATTCCGCGAACACTCCAGTTTTCGATGCTTGGCGCCAGGGATCTCTCCATTGTCTCGACCCCTCCAAAAAACCGCCAGCCCGTTGAAACCCTCATTACCGATTATGATCCGGCCCTTATCCAGTCGGCTATCACGCGAGAGATCAAGCGGGAAGGGCAGGTATTTTTTCTCCATAACCGTATTGCATCACTTGATGATATCCTGACAACACTCCGCGATCTTGTCCCGTCTGCCCGGATTGTCTTCGCCCACGGCCAACTGCCCCCGAGAGAGCTTGAAAAAATCATGATGGATTTCATGCAGAAAGAGGTGGACGTGCTGATCTCCACCACCATCATCGGTTCCGGGCTCGACATCTCCAATGCCAATACCATTATCATTAACCGCGCCGATATGTTCGGACTCTCCGATCTCTATCAGTTACGCGGAAGGGTTGGACGGAGTGAACGAAAAGCTTACTGCTACCTCATCACCCCGCCGCTCAACACACTGAAAAAGGATGCCGTTCAGCGCCTCGCCGTTATTGAAAGCTTTACGGAACTGGGATCGGGCTTCAACATCGCCCTGCGTGACCTTGATATCCGGGGGGCAGGCAACCTGCTCGGTGCGGAACAATCAGGCTATATCCATGAACTCGGTTTCGATCTCTACCAGAAAATGCTCGAAGAGACTGTTGCCGAACTCAAATCAACCGAGTTCAGCCACATGTTTACAACTGAGGGGGCCAAAGCAGCAAGAGCGACAAAAGCGTGTGACCTCCTCTTCTTTTTTGACGCCCTCATTCCGGAATACTACCTCACCGCCACCCCCGAGCGCTTTGCCTTTTATGACAAAATCTCGAAAGCCTCCACAGAGCATAAAGTTGATAATCTGGAGACAGAACTCAAGGATCGCTTCGGCCCCCTCCCCGAAGAAGTTGCAAACCTGCTGCTGCTGACCAAACTCAAAATCACCGGATCAGTTCTCGGGCTCGAAAAAATTGACCTCCAGCCGCACTCAACAATCCTTTTCTTGCCCGATCAGGATAATGAGCAGCTTGCCAACAAGGCGTTCCTGCAATACCTTTTTGTATCGGTACAGGAGCCCTGGATGCAGGAGTACAAACCGGGATTCAAAATGGATAAAAAGATGAAGCTGGTGCTGCACCACCCTTCCGGCAGCAACACAACGCCAGCCGGTTTGCTGCACCGCTACAAGGAGTTGCTGCAAAAACTTGATCTGGCATCGAAGGAGTTGCCATTGTAATCACTGACCACTGTCAGACAGCAACTTTTGCAACAGTTTTGATGTTACTAATAACAGGACAAAAAAAGTCCTGTATTTTAAAATCATAACATTATCATATCATGCAAATCACGATAAATAATAATCAGTATGAGGCGAATCAGGGTGACAGGCTTCTTGAAGTTGCCCGGCTCAACCATGAGCATATAGGATACTTCTGCGGCGGCAACACCATCTGTCAGACCTGTTATGTCAAGGTGCTTGAAGGGGCAGAACTTCTCTCTCCCCTGAGTGAGGAAG
This sequence comes from uncultured Chlorobiaceae bacterium, assembly GCA_903840935.1. Taxonomy (GTDB): domain Bacteria; phylum Bacteroidota; class Chlorobiia; order Chlorobiales; family Chlorobiaceae; genus Chlorobium. The sequence continues at coordinate 24,914 of CAIMHT010000020.1, read as the reverse complement.
AGAAGGCAATTCTTTCTGAGAACCTGCTGAAGGCGGGCGCAAGGATGGCTTGTCAGGCCACGGTCGAAAAACCGGGAACCATACGGGTTGTATCGGCAGTAGAAGAGGTGCGGCACTTGCTAGAAACAAGTCCACTGGAGTTGGGCGGATATGCCGCTACCATGGGATGGGAGGCGCTTGTCAAGGTGCCCGACACCCTGCGTCTGCAGGCAGGGAGGGAGTTTGATCTCTGGCAACTGCTTACGGACGTTATCGGTGGAATCGGCGATGCCTGGCAGCTTGTTTTCAGTGCTTTTTGCGGTTCCTGCTCATGCAAGGAGAAGAGTGAAACAACAGTCTGTTGATTGAGGTGGCTTGGGGCGATCACGAAATTGACTATATTTTATTTTTTCTCTTTCAACCGTTGAACTGCCGATGGGTTACGCTGCTGATATCGGGGATGTCGAGTTTGAGCTTGGCGCCAAGACTCTTGAACGCTGGCTGATAAAGCCAGAGAAAACAATGGAGATTGTTCTTGGCATACCACGAGAGCGGGCGCAGGATGAACGCCGGGTGGCCATTTCGCCTCCCGGCGTGCAGATACTCGTAGAGCAGGGAATCAGGGTGGTCATCGAAAAATCTGCTGGCAATTTTTGCAACTTCACCGATCTTGCTTACGGCGAATCCGGGGCAACCATTGCCGAGTCACCCGAAGAGCTCTATGAGCAATCAAACGTCATCGTCAAGGTCTCTCCCCCGCAGCCTGAAGAGCTTCCGCTTTTTATGCCTGGTCAACTGCTCATCTCGGCCCTCCATCTTGGAACGGTCACTCCCGCGCTGATAAAAGCACTGATTGATAAAAATATTACGGCCCTTGGATTTGAATTTATCGAAACAAGAGATGGTGAACTGCCTATTGTCAGAACACTGAGCGAAATTGCCGGCTCTCTGGCCATACAGACTGCGGCAAAATACCTTGAAACCGGATATGGCGGCAGCGGCATACTCCTTGGAGGAATCGCCGGTGTTCCGCCTGCCTGGGTCACCATTATCGGGGCGGGAACTGTCGGGCTTTTTGCCGCACAGGATGCACTCGGGCTTGGTGCACAGGTCACCGTTATCGACAAGGAGATCAACCGGCTTCGGAGGTTTGAAGCATTTTTCAACCGCCACCTTGTCACGGCCATCGCCAACGATCACTACATCGCCGAGATTGCAAAAATGTCGGACGTGCTGATTGGCGCCCTGAGCCCTCGACAGAAAATTATCAAGCCACTGGTCAGTGAACAGGTGGTGAAATCAATGAAACCTGGTTCGGTTATCATTGACGTCTCAATTGATCAAGGGGCCTGCTTCGCCACCAGCCGCCATACCTCACATACCAATCCGATCTATGTGAAGCATGGCGTTACCCATTACTGCGTCCCGAACATCCCTTCAGCCGTTGCAAAAACCGCCTCTTTCGCCCTGACCAATACCCTCCTCCCCTTTCTTCTGAAACTGACGGGACATGAGACCATTTCGGATATTCTCTGGAAAAGTCACAGTTTGAGGAAGGGAACCTACCTGTTTAAGGGCTACGTCACCAAGAAAATCCTTGCTGAACTGACCGACGTGCCCTTCAGAGAGATCGATATGCTGCTTGCCGCATCCTGAAGCAGCGGACTACAGGAGTTCATCAAGCGGCTTGCCAAATTTTCTTGCAATATAAGAGGCACAGGATACCCCTGAGTAAGTCACAGCTATAACGCCCTGACCGGGGAAGGTACTATCGCCTGCGGCAAAGAGATTTTTTATCGGGGTCGTATTCTGCGGTTTCTGCAAAATATTCTGGCCCGGTTTCATCAGCGGCCCATAGGACCCTTTAAAACGATTGAGATAGCGTTCATGGGTGAGGGGTGTAGCAAGCACTTTCAGCTCGATAGCCTTCGACAAGCCTGGCAAAATCTTTTCTGTCCGGGAAATCACTCCTGCAGCAAACTCCTCCTTTGCTGCAAGGTAGGCGCTGCTGCCCCTCTTATACTGCTGCCACTCTTCAACCTCTCCGGTGACGAAGGCATGGACAATATGCTTGCCAGCAGGTGCCAGCGAGGGATCGAGGATGGTTGGAGCAGAAAAATAGATGGTTCCGCCGGGCTTGTTGTAATTTTTCCAGTCATCAACAAGAATATGGTGCATATAAAGCCCTTTGGGAATAACAGAGGCATCAACACCGAGAAAAAGCTGAAACCAGCTCGGCGCTCTCAAAAATCTCTTCTCATCCACCCTGTAGCGTGAATCGGTAACGAGACGGTTAAAGGTATCCCACACGGTAGCATTGCTGATAACGGCCTTTGCATAGTGTTCTGTACCATCAGCAAGCCTTACGCCGCGAGCCTCTCCATTCTCAACCAGAATCTCTGTAACCTCCGACTGGTAGCAAATTCGTCCGCCAAACTTCACAATTCCTTTGCACAACGCTTCCGGAATGGCGCCGGAACCGCCGACCGGATAGTTGATACCGCCAAAATGGCGATCAGCAAGGCAGATTCCGGCATTGACCAGTGGTGTTGCAACCGCATCCTGCACTGCCCATGAGTAGGCCTCGATATCAATAAAAAGGAGCAGCTCTTTATCATGAATATAGCGCCTGGCCGTTTTGCCCATTGAACGGAAGCTCTTCAGGGCAAGCGCAACCGTCTTGAGCGGACTGGCCGCACCGACGGAAAGCAGATGCGTCAAATCCTCAAGCGATCCGGCAGGCATAGCGCTGAGAATTTCGTACACTTCATCAAGCTCACGGTAAAAAAGTTTTATCCCTTCAGCTTCATGCGGAAAACGGGCCGCAAGTGCGTCCAGAAATGCGAGACGATCATAAAAGGCGGGTATGGAAAAACCGTTGGGCAAGTGATAATGAATCTGTACCGGATCAGCAATGGTGCGAACCTCAATACCGAGTTTCCTGAATATTCGGGTATGCAGGTTCAGGGTACCGCTCGTGCTGTTCTCACCAAAGCCATAAAAAACCGATGCGCCTGCATCAAAACGGTAGCCCCCACGCTGAAATGAAGAACAACTTCCCCCCGCATAAAGGTTCTTCTCAAAAACAAGCGTCGAAATGCCCCTCTCCTGAAGCAGCGCGGCAGCAGTAAGTCCTCCAATTCCGGAGCCGACAACAATAACATCAGCAGAAAGAGCGGCAAATTCATTCATGGAACCAGTGCGTTTTGATTTTGTTTAAGAAGTTCAGAAAAGCCTTAAAATATATTGCTTTAAATTAATTATTTTATGAATGGATTTTGCAGAATGCAAAAACAACCTTATTTGAACCCCTGGAAGATTACAGCTCATGGATAAACCCGATCCGACCCGTCAGACAAAAACCAGGACAAAAAAAGAATCACTCTCCCGTGAGGAGCGCCAAAAGCAGCTTGAGTTTCAAAATGAAGCCGTAGTTCATCTCAATGCGCTCTATAATTATGCTCTTCACCTGACGATGAATCCAAGTGATGCGGAAGATCTTGTACAGGAGACCTATCTCAAAGCCTATCGATTTTTTAATTCTTTTGAGCGGGGAACAAACTGCAAGGCATGGCTGTTTAAAATCCTGAAAAACAACTATATCAACCGGTTTCGCAAAAACTCGAAGGAGCCGGGGAAAGTTGATTATGATCTTATCAAGGATTTTTATCATTCGATAAAGGACACTAGGAGTGACACCAGTGAGAGCGAAAGCGATTATTTCCATTCATTGCTGCACGAAGAGGTCTATCAGGCACTTCACTCTCTGCCAGAAGAGTTCAGGGAGGTGATTCAGTTGTGTGATATTGAAGGTTTTACCTATGAAGAGATTGCAAATATGGTAGAAAGCCCCATCGGGACAGTACGATCAAGGTTGTACCGGGGCAGAAAATTGCTTCGCGCACAACTTGAGGGATATGCAAAAAAGTACGGCTTCAACAATGATAACGTTCAATAAATCAAGACGCACAAACTTTTTTTTATTATGAACTGCAAAAAAGCTGGCGTACTTATAAGTGCATCCGTAGATGGTGAGCTTTCTCTGAGTGAAGAGAGAGAATTTCTCCTGCACCTCTCGGAATGCACAGAGTGCAGGGTGGAGTTTGAGGATGCAAAAAAAACCAAGATGATCATCAAGGAAAAAATTATACAGTTCAAGGCACCTGAGGCACTGATTGTTTCGATCATGCAACTTACCAACTTTAACACCAAAGAGCATGAAGAGAGCCTCCTTTATGAATAACCCGCGCAGTAGCAACCCCCATATATCATGAACAAAACGCTTACCATCACAGCAGAAGAGGTAAAAAAGTGGCATCATAATATGCCGGACGAAATGCTTGACGCCGTTTCGAGCCGATTCAAGCTGCTCTCTGAACCAATGAGACTGAAAATATTGCGCGTTCTTTGCGAGCAGGAGCATACAGTTCAGGAGATCGTCAATGAAATCCATGCAAGCCAGGCAAACATATCAAAACATCTGGCACTAATGTATGAGAGTGGCATTGTAAGCCGCAGAAAAGAGGGATTGAAATGCTATTACCGAATCGTCGATGAGAGCGTCATCTATGCCTGTTATCTGATTTCAAAGGGTGTTGTTGAAAACCTTGAGGCACAACTCCGCTGGGTAAAGGATATTCAGTCCACTCTATCGAGTTGACCCCCTATTTTCCTGACATCAAAGCATAGCTCCACAATAAGTTACCTCTGATGGATTGCCTGCCTTACGCCATAGTCTGGCAATCTCCACTCCCATTGCATCCCTCAGTTACGACATCAATTGTCTGACATTTTTTCTTTTGAGCGGAAACAGTGTGACATTTTTACTTTATAAGTGTCATTTCTGACAAAAAAGTTCCATTAATCACATAAACAAAGCATTGGCACGCTTTTTGATGAATTATCAATGAGATTCTTTATCACTAAAGGTTACCGTTAATAATAACCAACAAGGAGGACGCAATGCTTGTACAATTATCGAAAGACCCAATGAGACTGTTTGATGATATCTGGTCAGGCGCGCAGCAGCCATCTGCTCCGGCCTTCAAGGTTGATATTTCAGAAGATGTGGCAGGTTTTCATATTGACGCAGAACTTCCTGGTATCGCAAAGGAAAATGTGACGCTCAATATTGAGGATGACGTGCTCACCATCAAAGCGGAAAGGAAAGTGGAAACAGAGGAGAGCAACAAGAATTATCACCGTATTGAGAGAAGTTCTGGAAGCTTTTCCAGAAGTTTTAATCTTGGCGAGGTGATTGATCAGGAAGATATCAGGGCTGATTTCAAGAACGGAGTGCTTCATGTTACCCTTCCCAAAGCAGCACCGGTAAAGAAGAAAAAGGAAATTTCGATCAGTTGAGATTGCATTGAATTTTTGTGACCGATGTGAACCATTCTTAATCTGGCATTTTTTATATCACGTACAAACAAGGAATACTTACTATGGGTAAAATTATCGGCATCGACCTTGGCACCACGAACTCTTGTGTTTCTGTCATGCAGGGATCGCAGCCAACGGTTATTGAAAATTCAGAGGGGAACCGTACGACACCCTCAATTATAGCTTTAACCAAGACCGGTGATCGTCTTGTCGGGCAGGCAGCAAAAAGGCAGGCCATCACCAACCCGAAGAACACTATTTTTTCCATCAAGCGTTTCATGGGACGCAAATATGATGAAATCACCAGCGAAAAAAAGATTGCTCCCTATGAAATCATCAACGAAAATGGAGAAGCTCGGGTAAAAATCAACGACAAGATTTATTCCCCACAGGAAGTTTCAGCCATGATTCTGCAGAAAATGAAGCAGACCGCTGAAGACTTCCTTGGCGAAAAAGTTACCGAAGCGGTTATCACCGTTCCAGCATACTTCAATGATGCACAGCGACAGGCCACAAAAGATGCAGGGCGTATTGCCGGGCTTGAGGTCAAGCGTATCATCAATGAACCAACTGCCGCAGCTCTCGCTTATGGTCTCGACAGAAAACAGGAGAGTGAGAAAGTTGCTGTTTTCGATCTTGGTGGCGGAACATTTGATATCTCTATTCTTGAGCTTGGTGATGGCGTTTTTGAGGTAAAATCAACCGACGGCGACACCCATCTCGGCGGCGATGACTTTGATCAGAAAATTATCGACTATATCGCCGACGAGTTCAAAAAGCAGGAGGGAATCGATCTTCGCAAGGACGCAATTACACTGCAGCGGCTGAAAGAGGCGGCTGAAAAAGCAAAAATTGAGCTCTCGTCAAGGACTGACACAGAGATCAACCTTCCATTCATTACGGCAACACAGGAAGGACCAAAACATCTGGTGATCAATCTTACTCGTGCCAAATTCGAGGCTTTATGTGCCGATCTCTTCGACAAAATTCTTGATCCTTGCCGCCGTGCCATCAAGAATTCCAAAGTTGATATGAAGGAGATCGATGAAGTAGTCCTGGTTGGTGGCTCAACACGCATACCGAAAGTACAGGCGTTGGTCAAGGATTTTTTTGGAAAAGAGCCAAACAGAAGTGTAAACCCGGATGAAGTTGTTGCCATCGGTGCAGCAATCCAGGGTGGTGTTCTGAAGGGCGATGTCACTGACGTACTGCTGCTTGATGTCACTCCGCTCTCTCTTGGTATTGAAACCCTCGGCGGTGTGATGACAAAACTTATCGACGCAAACACCACGATTCCAACAAGAAAACAGGAGGTGTTTTCAACTGCCGGTGACAATCAGACATCTGTGGAAGTTCATGTACTGCAGGGAGAGCGTCCGATGGCTGCCGACAACAAAACACTGGGACGTTTCCACCTTGGTGATATTCCCCCATCTCCAAGAGGTATGCCGCAGATCGAGGTTACTTTTGATATTGATTCAAACGGTATACTTAACGTTTCAGCAAAAGACAAGGCTATCGGAAAGGAGCAGAGCATAAGAATCGAGTCAAGCAGCAAACTCACTGACGCTGAAATCAATAAAATGAAGGACGATGCCAAAATCCACGCTGCGGAAGATCAGAAGCGCAAGGAGGAGATTGATACCAGAAACATAGCAGACTCCCTCATTTTCAGCACTGAAAAGCAGTTGAAGGATCTCGGCGATAAAATACCGGCCGACAAACGCCCGGCACTCGAAGGCTCACTGGAGAAGCTCAAGGAAGCCTATAAAAACGGGACGATTGAGTCAATTAAATCGGCCATGGATGAGGTCAACAAGGAATGGAGCGAGATTGCCTCTCACCTCTATCAGTCGCAGGGCCCGGAATCGTCACAGCCTGAACCGGAAGCCCAGAGCGGAAGCAGTGAAAAAACGAGGAAAAGCGGCGCAGAGGGCAACGTTGAAAATGCCGAATACGAAGTAATCGACGGCAACGAAAAGTAAACACCGATTACGGTGAGTTCTGCAGAAACAGACAAAGGGATTCCAGGTGAATCCCTTTGTTTATTTAACAGGGTTTTGCTAATTTAATCCCTGTTGAAGGCACAACTCCAGAGAGTTTTATAATTTGCCAATTTTAACCACTGCAAACCATGCAACCTCAGCTCAGCCGTCCGTTCACCGCCACGAATCAGGTCAGGGTCAGTAAATCGGGACCATGGTCAGGCAATGCGGCTCATAAAGTAGGGAAATATTATATAACCTCTGCAAAAAGGGATGATTGGGGTAAACTGCACATCCAGATAGGCCCGGCCTCCGGACGCAGAAAGTTATCGCCAACCGGAGAGATGATCAACAAAATTATTTCAGGGGAAATCGAGCTTTTTGTTCTCTCAACGCAGCCTGATATTGGTATTGATCTCAAGCAGAAGGTGCTCGACAACGAAAACCGCTACGTCATTGATTTTGATAAACGCGGTATCAGATGTACCATGAGGGACATTCCTGTCTTTTACAGCTCACTTCAGCAGAAACTCTGTGTTGAAATTGATCGGCGCACCTATACTGTTGATGAATTTTTCAGGTAGCCGTGGAGTTTCCAGTCATACAGAGACACACCACGATGTAACAATAAACCCCGGTTAAGCCGGGGTTTATTGTTACATCGTGGTGTGTCATACTCTCTTTATTTCAGGCAAGCGCTGCTCTATTGCAGCTTTTTGCGAGCCAGTGCGGCCTGAGAAGAGGCTGGATAGATGTTGACCAAATCTTTAAACCTTGCTTTTGCATTGACAGCATCTCCAGTCAACTCAAAAGAGAGTGCCTGCTTGTAAAGGGCTGCTGGGCGCTTGCTGCTTTTGGTATACTTTGAGATAACTACCTGATATTCAAGAATGGCTTTTTCATACCACTTCTCACCGAAATAGCTTTCCGCAACATAAAACTGAGCCTCATCGGCAAGAGTTGATGCAGGCTTTCTCTGCAACAACAGAGAGAAACTCTCTCTTGCTGCTGCATAGCTTTTCTTGTTGAGCTTCTCCTCTCCGTCACTGAGCAGCGCTGCATCAGTCTGCGTAGGGGGCAACGGCGACGACGAAAGACTCTCCTGTTTTGCGGAGGCAATAGACTGCTCAATTTTTTGCAACCTCAATTCCAGCTCATCAACCTTGTGCACCAGAAGGGAATCCTCCATGCCAAGCCGACCAAAAGTCTGACGATTATTGTGAGAAATCTCTTCAATACTTCCCTGTAAGCGTGAAACATCATCCCGTACCTGCTGAACGTCTGAATAGGAGACAGCCGACTGGGTTTTAATGGTTTCTGATTCAGTTTTCAATTTTCTCACATTATCTTCTACAACAAGAAGATCCTGTTTTGATGCACAGGCCGAAAGAGCGAGAACCGGAAAAAAAAGAAAGGGTTTGATCTTTTTATGCATAGCCAGTAAAGGTTTCTTCCTGTTATTTTACAACAAAGTGAGCCCGGCGGTTTTTTGCCCAAGCATCTTCATTAGAACCCTGAACAAAGGGACGCTCTTCACCGAAACTGACCGTTTCAAGGCGAGATGGGTTGACACCAAACCTGACCAGATACTCTTTTGCACTTGCCGCCCGGCGATCTCCGAGTGCAAGATTATATTCAGACGTCCCCCTCTCATCACAATGACCTTCAATAAGAGCTGCCTTGGAAACATGGCTTGCCAACCATCCCCCATTTTGCGTCAACTGTTCCTGTGCTTCAGTACTCAGAGTAGCGCTGTCATAATCATAAAACACATCACCCAGCGGTCCCGTCTGCCATTGATCAAATCCATAACCGGATGGCGACGGTGGCAGCGATGACGAGGATGACAAAGATGGCTGACTTGACGTACCTTCATCAGGAGTTACTGCGCTTTTTGATGAACATCCAGCGGTCACCATCAAAGCAAGAACAATAATGATGTTTTTTTTCATGGATTCTGCTCAATTAAGCATTAATTAAAAAAGGGGCAGACAGAACACCGTCCGCCCCCTTGTTGTTTTCAGCGAAACATCTTTTTATTCGGCAACAAAATGAGCCCGTCTGTTCTGAGCCCATGCCTCCTCAGTGTGGCCAAGAACAAATGGTTTTTCTTCACCATAACTGACCGTCTTCAGACGTGCGGCATCAACACCGAGATTGATAACATAATCCCTGGCACTGTTTGCACGGCGCTGACCAAGAGCAAGATTATACTCACTGGTGCCTCTCTCATCGCAATGGCCTTCGATGATAACATTGCGTGCTGCATTTGCGGCCATCCAGTTGGCATTGGTCTTCAATTGTACAACAGCTTCCTCACGAAGCTCTGAACGATCAAAATCATAGAAGACATCCCCAAGACCTGGCAAAACAATTACAGGCGCTGGCGGAGGTGGTGGTGCGGCTGGAGGTGGTGCGACAACCTTTTCACAACAACCACAGGCCCCAAGAAAAAGCATGGTCGGAATAAACAGCGATCTTAACAAAGGCTTCATGGCGTTCATTTTTTCCCCCTTTTTTTCATTGTCATTTTTGTTTCAAAGATACTAAGTACTACCGAAATAAAGACCAGGATGGCTGCGTCTGCTCACCATCAACCTGCAACAAAAGCCTCTCGTTCCCCCCTTTCGAACTCATGACGTATAATTTTTCTTTACCCTGGCAGTTTGACGTAAAAACAATCATTTCGCCATCCGGAGACCAAGAGGGCGACTTGTTCTCCCCGGATTTTTGCGTTAACTGCATGAGCCCTGAACCATCAGCATTTATAGTGAATATATTTATTTCACCACCCTTTTCCCATGTAGTATACACAATTTTATCGCCAACAGGAGACCAAGATGGCTGTGTATTATAACGACCGCTGAAGGTAAGCCTCTTTACCTGCCCGGACGCAAGATCCTGAATAAAAAGCTGTGGCAGGCCATTGCGTGAAGAGACAAAGGCCATCTTGCTGCCATCGGGAGAAAAGGTTGGCGAAATATCGATACTTTTGCTGTTCGTAACCCTTCGGGAGAGTGTCCCGTCGGTATTTACAAGATAAATTTCCTGGTTGCCATCAAAAGAGAGGGTTGCCGCTACCTCGTTGTTGTTTCTCCAGCCAGGGTCAATACTGACAGCACTCTTGCCGACTGCTGCGATTCTCCCTCCGGTGAGGCTCCTGATATACAGTGTCGGCCTGCCAGAGATAAAGTCGATATAGGCAAGATGCTTTCCATCCGGAGAGAGCGCCGGGTTCATGCAAATAGATCTCGAATTGGTCAGTGGCTTAACCCCATATCCATCAAATTCACACTCATAGATCTCCTTGAACCCGGTTTTATTTGAAACAAAGACAATTCTACTGCCAAATACAGATCGTTTACCGGTGAGAAGCTGAACAATATCTGCACAAAAGGCATGGCCGATTGAGCGAAGATCAGCTTCTGTTCCGCTATAGGTTTTGTTCATGAGTAATTTTGACCCCGCAGCCTCGTAGACCTTCATGTCAAGAATAATCATATCTGATTTCATCGTGACCACTCCCCCGGCATATACCTCTGCGCCTACCGAAGTCAGTGCCGGGAAATTAATAACAATGTTCTTCCTGTCACTATTGTCTTTAACGTTAAGCGGTGGAGAGATAAGGGAAAATAGCCTGGTAAAATCAAGGCCATCACGCATGGTAACATCAAGACTCTGCGCAAAATTCGTCTCTTTTCGACCCTTTGCATCCAGTTTGTCAAGCACAAGAGCAATGTTGCCCGACCCCTCTTTACGTATGGCTATATACTCCTGACCCTCAGCCGCGACGAGATGCAAGGGAGATACGAAGCAAAAGAGCAGCAAAAAAACGCAAGAAACAGCACCTCGAAAAAATTGAATCATAACCAAGCAAGGCTTTAATCGTTACAGGTAATCTTGGCTGACAGTCGTAAAAATTCAGGGACACCCAACCTCCCGCATTTCAAGGTAAATATAGTAAAATATAGCAAAAAACAGAGGAATCTCACTTTCTATTCAATACCTTCAGGAGTAAACACAAAGCCAATCCAAACATCGCGGGCACCCTCCTCTTTCGGCAAAACGGGAAGAGGCGATGATTTCTCAAGCGCTTTTTTCACTGAATTATTCAAATACTCGCTCGGCGCTCTCTTGTCGTAAAGAATCTGGCGAATGGTACCATCAGCCACAATATTGATGCGGACGTAGACCTCCATACCATAACTGTTTTTGAGCAACTGCTTTGAAAAAGCCCAGTTCTGCTGAATAATCGACGCAATTTTCGCCTTATAGGAATCTGCGGTTCCTCCACCCCCAGACCCTCTTCCCACACCATTTCGTCCGGCAGAAGAACTTGCTTGTCCACGTCCCGAACCCGTTCCAGCTCCCTCACCCGACGACTTGACTTTCTGCTGAAGCCGGTCAAGTGCATTGCTCAAATTTGTGGTGGCTGGCTTGGGCAATTGCGCCGTTTTTTTATCGACATTTTCTTTAAGGCGCAGAAGAGCCTGGTTGATGTCCGGCTTCTTCTCAACCACCTTGGGCTTCAGCGGCTCTATGGCAATTTTCTTCTCGATAACCGGCGATTTTTCCGGAACCGGCTCCTTGACACTCTTTTTGCTGACAGGAGGAGGTGGAGCCACCGCCGGGGAAGGTGCCTCAACAACCCCCGCAGCACTCTCATGGTCAGAATATTCACGGGATGTCGCTGAACCGGGCGATGAAACAAGAGTGACCGTCACAATTTTCGGCTTTGGATGCCGGCCTGCATCCCACAATTGAAAAGAAACCGCCAAAAAAAGCACAAAAACATGCATTGCGGCAGCCCCGATAAGCCAGAGCGAAAATTTTTTTTCAGCATAGGGAAGCTTCTGACCTTTTTTCATACGCCCACCTATCTCCCGCCTTCCCTGGAAACAGCCAAAGGCTCTGTCACCATACCGATCTTTTCAATTCCTGCGTCCCTGATCTGGGCCATGACATCCATCACCAATCCATAAGGCAACGACTTATCAGCCTTGAGATAGACCTCTGAGGTCTGCTTGACATCAAGAATCGTCGGCAGTTTTTCTCGAACCTCCGATGCATTCAGCTCATACTTATTGATATAAACCCGCCGTGAAGCATCAATGCTGATGACAAGAGACTTCTCATCCACATCCATTTTCTGCAAGGTAGTACTGGGCGTTTCAACTTTAACGCCATTCGTCATCATGGGAGCTGTCACCATAAAAATGATCAGCAGCACAAGCATGACATCAACAAACGGAGTGACATTAATGTCGCTCATCAACCGGCGGCCTTTTCCTGATGTTATCATATCTGGGGGTTCAGCCCTACGGCTCGTTGATAAATGCTGCAACAAATTCAGGAGAAAACTCCTCCAGGTCCCGCTCTATGACACCAATCTTATGCGTAAAAGAGTTGTAGGCAATCACGGCAGGAATAGCCGCAGCAAGACCAGCCGCAGTAGCAATAAGCGCTTCCGAGATACCGGGAGCAACTGCCGCAAGCGAAGCCGATTGGGTCAAACCGATGGTATGGAACGAATTCATGATCCCCCACACCGTACCAAAAAGACCTATAAACGGTGCCGTATTGCTGACCGTTGCAAGAAAAGGGACAAGGGCAGACAGCCTCTTGTTTTCTGCATTAACCTCCCGTTTCACAGCCCGGGCAATACGCGCTCTCGCAAGGCGAATATCACCCTTGTCGCCAAGGGCCCGATACTCGATGTAGCCTGACCGGAAAACTCTCGGCAATGAGCCATGTCTGAAATTTTCACTTTCGGTAAAGACCTTGTCGATATTATACACTTCGAAAAAATAGTCAAGAAACGCCTTCGACTCGCGCAAGGATTTCCTCAGATATCCAAATTTATAGGCAATGATTGCCCATGAGATGATCGAAAATGAGAGCAGCACCGAAAGCACCATCAGCACCACAACTCCGGCATCCGAAAGCAGGCCTAAAATACCGAGTCTGGAATCAAGCATAGAGATAGAGAGCAATTAGGGTTCATTAAAACAGATGAACATTCTGGATCACCGTGTAGGCCAACGCTGAACCGGAAAGAGCGCAAAGCGTATTGACCAGATCATTATTGACAAGAGGAGTCCCTTTGAGAAGCCTGTTTTCAACCAGCGACCCGTCAGGAGCCAAACTGTGTGTCCTCTCCGTCACCTTTTCACGAATTGGATCGAAATACTGGGCTTGGACGGTTGCTCCAAAAAAACTGTCAACCAGACTGGCCAGAAGTCCTGAAAAACCAATGAGCAGAAAAGACTGTACCACCCCGAAGTCACTCATCCACTTGACATTGACCGCCAATGCACTCGCACAGATAAAAAGTGAGCCGATAAAAGCGCCCGAAGTACCCGGCACAGAGACGCCACCCGAAGTACCCACAGGCACCTCCCTGAACGTAGTCACCAGCCAGGCTTTCGGATTTGGCCACATGGTACCAATTTCCGTCGCCCAGGTATCAGCCTGTACCGCCGCGAGTGTACCAAGATAGGCAAAAAAGAGTGCCGGATTATTGGTCAGCGAAAAAATAATCATCATGATCCAGGCGATTCCGCCATTGGCATAGACCTGCCCGGCATCCCGCTGAGACCCTTTTTCAAAAACCAGATCAAACTTCGCCTTCCTTTTCTTGCCCAGTTTTGAGAGCACCGACGAGAGGAGATAAAAGGTAAGCAGCGGCACCGTCCACTCTACCCCGCCGATACCGAAAATGGTTGTTCCAAGCAAAAATGTCGCCGTTGCCCCGCTGTTGTCAAGAAACTTGACCTTGATCGAAAAAACAGCCAGAAGAAGAGCAAAAAGTCCCCCAAGAAGAAACTGCTCAAGATGAATGGTATGGTTCATCTCAAGAACATAGAGAACATAGGCGATTGAGATTGGAATAAAAAAATTGTCGAGCCCGTGAGACAAAAGCGCCTCGACAGCGGTGGCAACAACGGCAAGAAGAAGTGCAAGACCCAGAAGCATCAGCATCGACTTTCCGGCAAGTCCCCCGCTGAACTGTGTACTGAATACTAGAAGAGTGGCACTGAGCAGCAGAAACCCGCTCAAAAACATGGTAAGCGATCCCTCAACGGTTTTGGGGCTTTTCGTCAGATGCTCAATATGCTTTTTCCCGACCGAACTGCCAACCAGAGCCGCAAGCGAATCGCTCACGCCCATCACAAGCATGGATGTCTGCAATATCCACTTGTGTGACTCCCATAAAAAGAGCAGTTGAAGCAGAAAAACCAGTGGGAAAAGCAGCGACCCATAACTTTTCATTGTTGACGGCTGTGCACTCTTCTCTTCAGGAAGGGCAAGCAGGGAGCCGAACCATTTCTGTCGGATGTTCAATCCGTTAAAGAGCAACAAAAGAGCGGCCGCAAGAACAGGATAAAAATTTGACTGGAAATAGGCTGGTATAAAAAAGATAACCACACCCATGGAAAGGTGAACGATTTTCCTGACAACAAGAGCGCTGATACTGAACTTTCTCGTCAGTAGTTCTGCAAGAAGAACAAAAAGCAGTACAAGGGAGAGTGTCAGAAAAAAGGCTGGAAAATCCTGAGGCAATGGAGCTTGGAGATTCAGCATAAGATGGATTGTTAATCTGGTTGCACAAAAATGTATAACGTTAACGGTACAGAATAAACAGCAAATATCCACCAGATTATAACATTTTTAATGTTTGTTTTAATAAAAGTTTAAATGTAGTTTAAGTCAAATTTTCGTTTAACACCGAAAAAAATTTCAATAACATGGCTGCATTCAATCCACAGAGCACCGTTTTCATCCGAAGCAGTGAAAATCAGGTACAGCATCACGAGCCATTTTCCTGCGTCGTTGCCGTGCACTTGCCAAACTCCCTCCGGTCAGGGTTCGTAACCGTTCCTCCCGTACTATAATACGAAAACCGCTCCCAAGTCCATTTTTCTCTTTTCAATCGTATCTTTACTGTGGCTTCGGGATCGGCAGCCCCGGAGATATCTTCGTTAACAGCCAAAAAAATTACTGCCATGAGATCTGATACTGTCAAAACAGGGTTTGAAAAAGCGCCACACCGCAGCCTTCTTAAAGCCACAGGTTCCATTGTTTCAAACAGCGACTTCAAAAAGCCCTTTATCGGGATATGCAACTCCTACAACGAATTGATCCCTGGCCACTCCCACCTCCAGGAGCTGGGCCGCATCGCAAAAGAGGAAGTTCGCAAAGCCGGAGGAGTTCCCTTTGAATTCAATACCATCGGTGTCTGCGACGGCATTGCGATGGGTCATATCGGCATGCGCTACTCCCTTGCAAGCCGTGAACTGATTGCCGACAGCGTCGAAACCGTCGCCGAAGCCCACCGCCTCGACGGACTGGTCTGCATTCCGAACTGCGACAAAATCACCCCTGGCATGATGATGGCAGCATTGCGCATCAACATCCCGGTCATCTTTGTCTCCGGCGGCCCCATGAAAGCTGGCCACACCCCCGCAGGCAAAACCGTTGACCTCATTTCAGTCTTCGAAGCGGTCGGCCAGTACAGCGCCGGAAAAATCAACGACGAGGAACTTGAGACCATCGAAGAGAGCGCCTGCCCAGGTTGCGGTTCCTGTTCCGGCATGTTCACCGCCAACTCAATGAACTGCCTCAGCGAAGCGCTTGGCTTTGCCCTGCCCGGAAACGGCACCATTCTTGCCATCGACCCCCGGCGCAACGATCTGGTCAGGGAGGCATCCCGCCGGATTATTGATCTGGTAAAGAAGGATATCAAGCCGCGAGACATTCTCACCCGCAGTTCGCTGCTGAACGCTTTTGCCCTCGACTTTGCAATGGGCGGCAGCACGAACACTATCCTGCACACCCTCGCCATTGCCAATGAAGCTGAGTTGGACTTCGATTTTTCAGAACTGAACGCCCTTTCAGCCAGAACACCCTATATCTGTAAAGTCAGCCCCGCAACGATGGCAGTCCACATAGAAGATGTCGATCGGGCTGGCGGCGTATCGGCAATCCTGAAAGAACTCAGCAAAATTGACGGACTTCTCAACCTCTCCGCCCTCACCGTAACCGGAAAAACACTTGGCGAAAATATTGCCGATGCAGAGGTTCTTGACAGCACCGTCATCAGAAGCATAGAAGATCCATACTCCCTGACCGGCGGCCTTGCCGTCCTTTTCGGAAATCTTGCTCCGCAGGGAGCTGTGGTCAAAACCGGCGCAGTTGCCCCTGAAATGATGAAGCACACCGGCCCGGCAAAAATTTATGACTGCCAGGATGACGCCATCAAAGGCATTATGGGTGATGATGTCAAAGCCGGCGACGTGGTGGTGATCCGCTACGAGGGACCGAAGGGAGGACCCGGAATGCCGGAAATGCTCTCTCCCACCAGTGCCATCATGGGCCGCGGTCTCGGCGAATCGGTTGCACTTATCACCGACGGACGATTCTCCGGAGGATCAAGGGGGGCCTGCATCGGACACATCTCCCCCGAAGCCGCCGAGCGCGGCCCGATTGCCATCCTCCAAAACGGCGACATGATTACTATCGATATTCCCGGCAGAAGCATTTCGGTCAGCCTGACCGACCAGCTCATCAATGAGCGGCTGGCACTGCTGAAACCATTTGAACCGAAAATCAAAAAAGGATATCTGGCCAGGTATGCACAAATGGTCACCTCGGCCAATACCGGCGCAATCCTGAAAAACCCTGTTCCTCTTGAACTCAAATAACGCAGCTATGCAAGCATCAGGTCAAACACTCAATGGCTCAGAGATATTTTTTGAATGTCTGCGGCGTGAAAATGTTGAATATATTTTCGGCTATCCTGGCGGATCGCTGCTGAAAGTCTACGAAACACTCTACGACGTCGAAGACATCCAGCACATCCTTGTCCGTCATGAACAAGGCGCGACCCACATGGCCGAAGGCTATGCCCGCGCCACAGGAAAGCCAGGTATTGTTCTGGTCACCTCCGGACCCGGAGCAACAAACACCGTCACCGGCATTGCAAACGCCTACATGGACTCTTCTCCGATGGTTGTCTTTACCGGACAGGTACCCAGCTCACTCATTGGCAATGACGCTTTTCAGGAGGCCGATATTATTGGAATCACACGCCCGATAACCAAACACAACTTTCTTGTCAAGGATGTCAAGGAACTGGCCTTAACCATCCGCAAGGCATTTTTCCTTGCAACAAACGGCCGGCCAGGCCCTGTTCTGGTTGATATGCCCAAAGATATCCTCAACGCCTCCTGCATTTTTCAGTGGCCCGAGACGGTTGATATCCGGGGATTCAAACCAACCCTAAAATGCCACATCAACCAGGTTCAAAAGGCCGCGCATAAAATTGCACAGGCAAAACGCCCCCTTCTCTATATTGGTGGCGGCGTCATCAGTGCAGAGGCATCCGAAGAGCTCCGCGCCTTCGCCATAAAGCATAACATACCAGTCACTATGACCCTCCAGGGACTTGGCGCCTTTCCTGGAAACCATCCACTCAGCATGGGAATGCTCGGCATGCACGGCACCTACTGGGCCAACCAGGCCGTCAATGCCTGTGACCTTCTCATAGCCGTTGGTGCACGCTTTGACGACCGGGTAACCGGAAAAACTTCTACCTTTGCGACGCAGGCATACAAAATCCATAATGACATTGACCCAACCAACGTCGACAAAAACATCAAAGTCGACTTGCCGATTGTCGGCGATGCAAAACACTTTCTCGCCTCACTCATCGAAGAGACGGTTGGCACCGCTGAAAACCGTGCACCCTGGCTTGCCCAGATCGACGCATGGCGCCAGAAGTGTCCGCTGACCTACAAAAACGATGACGACAAGCTCAGAACTGAATTTGTGATTGACGAGGTTTCAAAACAGACCCAAGGGAACGCGGTTGTTGTCACCGACGTCGGTCAGCACCAGATGTGGACATCGCAGTTCTACACCTTCATCAATCCCCGCTCCATCATCACCAGCGGTGGACTCGGCACCATGGGCTACGGCCTTCCCGCAGCCATCGGCGCAGCCTTCGGCGTCACCGACAAACCAGTCCTCCTCTTCTGCGGCGACGGGGGGCTCATGATGAATATCCAGGAGCTTGTTACCGCAGTGCACGCCAAAATCCCCATAAAGATCTTTTTGATCAACAACAGCTATCTCGGCATGGTGCGCCAGTGGCAGGAGCTCTTCCACAAAGAAAAATACTCCTTTACCGATCTTGGCGACAGCAACCCCGACTTTGTCAAAGTCGCTGAAGCCTTCGGCTGCAAGGCACTCATGGCCGACAACCCCGAGAGTGCCAGAAAGGCAATCACAGAGGCCCTCGCCTGGAACGAAGGACCGGTTCTTGTCGACTTCAGGGTAGTCAAAAAAGATATGGTCTTCCCCATGGTACCAGCGGGAGGCTCAATTTCAGACATGCTCCTTGAACGGCTGAACCCCAAAACCATGGTCTGAACCGGATTCTGAAGCGGGTCGTCAGGGGTACCATACGATATGCGCTATCCCGACTTGCCCGCTTCAGATTATGACGGGCTGCTTGAAACCAAATCCAGTTGATTCGATGAAGAAAACCTGCTTTTTTCAGGCAAAGAGGTTCTCGCTTTTTTTGCTTGTATCCTGCCTGTTTTCAGCCTGTGCTGCTCAACACCCGGCGTTTTATCAGACTGATCTGCAGAAGGCCTATCTCAGCGCCATCGTTGATGCGCAAATAGCCGACCAAACAGAGATATCGCACAATCTTGTTGCCATCGTGCCCTCAAACGAGAAGCTGGTGTGGAAGAACAGAACTGATGCACAAAATGCTACGCTGTTGGTGGTCACCTGGACAAATTATAACGGTTATGATGACAAAATCGGGCAATCTGTCCAAATTTCGAGGGAAGTTTGGGTCGCAACGGCGCCGGAAATCAAGAATTTCTGTAAAAAGCTGAACGGAAACAGATCGTTGCGACTGGAACAGCTTCTGGGACTTCCACCGAAAGCGGGAAAAACGAAGTTTGTGGAGATGTGGGTCAAGCCCAACGATCTCTTCAGGCCCAGTGCGGATCCGGAGATCAGTGATTGTGAGGCAGAAACAGAGTTCAGGAGACCCAATAAATTTGTGACGGTCAGTGATGAGTACATCAAATGGTGCAATGATTTGAAGATGCAGTCGTACGGAGCAAATGGATATCCCTGGACCAGACTTGGTTATACCTACGACTGGGGAGATAACCATCGTCACATCGGGTTAAGTGAATTTGTTATCATGCCTGGCGCGACCGTCGAGATCAATTCGATTTCATCAACGACTGACTATTAGCTGACACCCGGAAACTATTGCCCGCCAACTTTGGGAATTGCTTGGTGAATTTTTTATAGTACAACAAGTTACTGATCGCACCATGGTGTAAATCAATCGGAATGCGCTACGATTGCCATGGGCGTAAACTGATTCTACCAAAACGATGCCCTCAACAAATTTCTGTACCGACAGCAATCTGGCCGACGATCCGGTTTTTGCATTGCTGGAATCCCTTCCTGAGGAAGTTCTGCTCATCGACCCAAACGGCATAATTTTTAGTGCCAACACCATGTTTGCCGCACGTTTCTGCCTCTCTCGAGAGGAGTGCATCGGAGCAAGTATCTATGATCTGATTACAACCGTACTGCAATTGCCGGAACTCGTGATGCACTACAGGGAAAAGATTGCAGAAGTTCTCTCTACTGGAAAACGAATAAGTTTTGAAAATGGAAAAGAGGATCTGATTTG
Source organism: uncultured Chlorobiaceae bacterium (assembly GCA_903840935.1). GTDB lineage: Bacteria > Bacteroidota > Chlorobiia > Chlorobiales > Chlorobiaceae > Chlorobium. Next base: position 4,838 of record CAIMHT010000020.1, on the reverse strand, counting down.
GAAAATCACCATTAATCCTGTCCTGTCACCGGAAAAGACGATTTCCCGGTTGTTCATCACTATTGCAGATATTTCAGGGCCAAAACGAATAGAAGCCAAGCTCGACAAATGGATAGCAAAATTTAATCAGGCATTGGAAGCCGCGCGTGCCGGTGTCTGGGAATGGGATTTGACAACGAATGAATATATCTGGTCTGACGAGATATGGCCTTTATACGGTCTGAAGTCAAGCAACAACGAAAATCCCTCCGTCCAACTCCTGGCAAGTCTCATTCATCCTGAGGATCGTGAGTCTGTCATCAACGCTTATACTGAGGCAGCAAAAAGCGAAACCGGGTTGTACATCAAATATCGCGTCTGTTATCCCGACGATACCATCCACTGGCTGGTATCCCGCGGTAAACCCTTGCGTAATAGCAATGGCAAAACGGTACGTTACATAGGAACGATTATCGATATTACCAAACGCAAGGTCTTTCAAGAGAAGCTTGTTGCCACCAATGAACGGATGTCTCTTATTCTGGCAGGAACAAGTGCGGGTACATGGGAATATGAGATGAGCACAAATACCATTATCTGGTCAGATGAAGTATGGCATCTCTGCGGACTCAAACCTTATAGCTGTGAGCTTACCCGTGAAAACTGGATAAACACCATTGTCCCGGAAGACAGGGAAAAAGTTGAACAAGCCATCAGTGAAGCCAAAAAAAAAGGCAGTGAATACAACTGTACCTGGCGTATACGTAATGCAGAGAGAACTGAACGATGGCTTATGTCAAAAGGAACTCCATTAACGGATTCCGATGGTAAAATAATTCGATATGTCGGTATCATGATTGACATCACCGATCAAAAACAGAAGGAAGATGCCCTCAAGGAGAGCGAAAATCGCTTCAGGATATTGTTTGAAAAGCATTCATCTGTCATGCTCGTTACTGATCCCGATACTGGCAGAATCATTGATGCCAATCAAGCGGCTGTAAACTTTTACCAGTGGCCGTCTGAAACGCTCAAACAGATGACGATCCAGCAGATCACCATAGATCCACATGATGGCATACTGTGTCAAATCCATCGTATGGCTGATGGATCAAGCCGCGATGTCGAAGTTTTCAGTTGTTCTATTCCATTTCATGAAAGAGAACTACTGTATTCGATTATGAACGACATCACTGAGCACAAAAAGGCTGACCAGGCATTGCTGGCAAGTGAGGGACTGTTTCGTTCTATTGCTGAACAAATTTCCGAGATAGTTTTTATAACGGATCAAAGTGGAGTTACAACCTACGTCTCACCTTCTGTTGAAACTATTGCTGGCTATAAAACTGATGAGGTGATTGGCCATCCCTTTATCGAGTTTCTGGCTGAAGAGGACATTGAGAGAGCAGTCAGTTCATTTCAGGAGGGTTTGATGAACCAGAAGGATGAAGTGCTCGAACTGCACTACAGAAAAAAAGACGGCTCAATCTTTTATGCAGAAATTCATGTGCAATATTATGAGAATCAGGGATTTATCGGATATATCGGATTGATTCGTGATATTTCAGATCGTAAAAAATATGAGCAGGAGTTAATAGAAAGCAAACAGTTTCTCAAGAGCATCTATAATCAGGTCAATTTTGCCATTTTTGTTGTCGATATTGATGCTGATGGCTCTTACTCCTATTCATCCATTAACCCGCTCAGTGAGCAAATATCGGGAACCACCAGTGAGAAACTGGACGGACAAACACCTGAACAACTTTTTCCTCCTGCTATTGCCAAATCGGTTATTTATCACTATGACGATTGTGTCCGTGAAAACAAGTCAATTCGTTATGAAGAGTCTATAATGTTTCATGGCAAAAACTCTTTGTGGGAAACCGTGCTGAACCCTGTTTATAATGAAAACGGCACTATTTTCAGAATTATTGGCACCAGCATAAATATCACGGAACACCGACAAATCGAAGAAGAGAGAGTGAAACTTGATGCTCAGCTTCAGCAATCCCAGAAAATGGAGATGGTCGGGCGACTGGCTGGAGGTATAGCCCACGATTTCAACAATATGCTTACCATTATTCTTGGTCATACTGAAATTGCCATGGAAGAGAGTGACCCAACCATGAAAACCTATGCCAATTACGATGCTATCCGCAAGGCGGCAACCCATTCTGCCAATCTGACCCGGCAACTGCTTGCTTTTGCCCGGAAACAGGTTATCTCTCCAAAAATTGTTGAGCTGAGCATAGCTATTACGGAGATGCTTCCAATGTTGCGGCGTATCATCGGTGAAAATATCACACTGATATGGATTCCAAAATGCAAAAACTGCCATATCAAAATTGATCCATCGCAGATCGACCAGATTCTTTTAAATCTCTGTATCAATGCCCGTGATGCAATAACCGGCAATGGCAGCATCACTATCGAAAACCAATGCCGCTCTCTGGCGGAAATCGCCAGTGAAACCCATAAAACTGAGGGTCTATCCGCAGGCTATGTGTCACTTTCTGTACATGATGATGGATGTGGTATTGCGCAAAACAATCTTCAACATATTTTTGAGCCTTTTTTCACCACAAAAGAGAAGGGAAAAGGCACTGGCCTTGGTCTTTCGACCGTCTACGGAATTGTCAAACAGAACAATGGCCATATTGAGTGCCTGAGCGAACAGGGAAAAGGAACAACCATCACGATTTATCTGCCCAAGCATGAGGCAGAGGCAACAACGAATCTGGACAGACAACAGGAGCAATTAATCCAGAAAGGCCATCAGACAATCCTGCTTGTGGAGGATGAGCCTGGCATTCTCAAACTCTGCAAAGTCATCCTTGAACGGAACGGTTATACCGTGCTGGCATTCGAGAAAGCCCTGGATGCCATCAAAATGGCAGAACAATACCAAGGAACAATTGACCTGTTGGTGACCGATGTCATTATGCCGGAAATGAATGGGGCCGAGCTTTCAAAAAGGCTTCTTGCCATGCGTCCTGAGATTAAAATTCTCTTTATTTCAGGTTACACTGCCGACATTATTAACCACAACACGATACTTGACAGTAAACTTAACTTTATCCAGAAACCGTTTAACCCCAAAGCGCTGACGACAATCGTTTATACTATCCTCAATTCGGAGTTGCTTCAAAAACCGGAAACGGTGTGAGCTACAAACTGGCTAATCAACAAAGATCAGGCGAAAGCCGACGCTGCCGTATCGCAGACCTGGAACGCTGTGGCCGCGATAAGCCGACCGGCAGCGTCCTGCATTGAAGCTCCAGCTCCCGCCACGCATCACGCGGAAAGAACCGGTTACAGGCCCTGCAGGATTGACAGCTCTCCCATCCTCCTTGCATTCGTCATAATAGTTCCCTCCAAGCCAGTCACTGCACCACTCCCAGACGTTACCATGCATGTTGTAAAGCCCCCACGCATTGGGCGCAAAACTGTCAACAGCAACCGTGTTCCCCAGAAAACACCCTTTCTCGTTGTTGTTCCAAGGATAGTTTCCGTTATAGTTTGCCTCTGCGGTCGTCAGGTTTTCACCCGTGTTGAACGCGGTCAGGCTTCCTGCACGGCAGGCATACTCCCACTCCGCTTCAGTAGGCAACCGGAACCGCTTTTCTGATTTTTCCGTCATCCATAGGCAGTAGGCTACCGCATCATTCCAGCTCACATGCACAACCGGATGGTTCTCTTCGGCCTCAGGCCGCTCCAGACCTGTTACTCCATGACGCCAGTTTACTCCATGCCGGTCTTCCAGGTTACCATCGATGAACATGACGCTGAAGCCTCCTTTTTCAGCATCACTTCTGTACCCTGTGGCTTCAACAAATTCCCTGAAGTCGGCAACGGTGACGGCATATTTGCCCATAAAAAAGTCGCTCACGATCACCTGATGCCGGTTTTCATTGGCTTTGAGACCAAATAACCGGTAATCATCCCGACCAGCCTCATCGACCGGGCTGCCCATCGTAAATGCGCCACCGCGTATCAATATGAAGTTTACTGGCGAAATGGTCATAATTCAAACATTACCAATCATTCAATTGTCTATTGTTCATAAACGGAAACTGGCGATTTTTAACGCAGGGTACGGAAAGGCAAGAATACTTCACGTCACTTCACTGCCATCTCATATCAAAAAAAACTTTATATTAAAGTTCTTGTAAGGTCATTCCAATATCCAATTTTTTTATCTGCGGACAATACCGCAATGATAGTATTTATAAAATCTTTGCAAAGGGGTACAGTGGCCCATACCATGAGTTGCAGTAAACACGATCAATAAATTATGAAACATATTATATCCGTACTGGTTGAAAACAAGTTTGGCTCCCTTAACCGGGTTGCGGCCATGTTCAGCGCCCGGGGGTTCAACCTCGAGAGTATCTCCATCGGCGAAACTGAGGACACGGAAATCTCACGCATGACCATTGTGACAAGGGGTGAAGACCAGATTATCGGCCAGGTGCTCAAGCAGTTGAACCGGCTGGTCGATACCATCAAGGTTACCGATCTGACCCGTCAGCCGCATGTTGAGCGGGAGTTGCTCCTGATGACCCTGAAGCTCAGCAAAACGGTGCAGCATGAGATTTTTGAGCTGATCAATGTTTTTAAAGGAAAAGTCGTGGATATAAAACAAAAATCCATTACTATTGAGGTCATCGGTTCTCCGGACAAGATCAACACAACTATCGATATCTTCAAGCCGTACGGTATAAAAGAGCTTGCCCGTTCTGGCGCGGTAGCGATACACCGGGGAGAATAACACTGTTTTTTACTGAATTATCAATCAAACCTATCCGAACACATGAACGTTTATTATGACCAGGATGCCGATCTCGGTTATCTGCAGG